>JBEKOZ010000115.1:0-17086 GCA_049521275.1 Bryobacteraceae bacterium
TTTGGTCTATACGCGAACTGGCCATCCCACCATCACTATCGGCACCTCGCGTCCGTTCGCCCATGGCGGGTCGAGATTATTCCAGTTCGACCCGAACGGCAAATTCGTCCGCGAGATCGGCAAGGACACCTACGGCTTCATGTACGCATCCCAGGTCCGTGTCGATCCGAACGATAACATCTGGGTAGTGGACGAGATGACCAATATGGTCATCAAGTTCGATTCGCAAAGGCGCGTCGCCATGCTGCTTGGGCGAAAAGAGGAATCCGTGCGCGTTCCGGCGCGTCTGCCATCGGGAGACGGTTCAGGACAGCCGACGGACCTGTTCGACCGTCCGACCGATGTCGCGTGGGACGCAGCCGGGAACATATTCGTCGCCGACGGCCTTGGCAATGCGCGCATTGCCAAGTTCGATAAAGACGGTAAATTCGTGAAGTCCTGGGGAAAAAGAGGAACCGGACCGGGAGAATTCGCCAATGTCCGCAGCATCGCTGTTGACGCCAAAGGCAACGTTTATGCCGCCGACGGCGGAAACAGGCGCATCCAGGTTTTCGACAATAACGGCAACTTGAAGACGGCCTTCACCGATGTCGGGAATGCGCAGGCGCTGTGCATCGCGAAGGGACCCAATCCGGTGATGTACTCCTCGAATTCCAATCCGCCGGACGATATTGACCGCGACGGTGAAATCTACCGCATGCGCCTGGACGGAACGATAACCGGCAAGTTTGGCCGGGCCGGCAAGTTGCCCAAGGAGTTCGGAACGGTGAATGCCATCGACTGCCGCAACGACAATACGCTGTATGTTGGTGAGCTCGGCAATCTGCGGGTGCAGAAACTGGTGCTGCATTAAGCTGTGTGTGTGCGTCCAGCAGATACGACGTCAGCATCGCGAAAACGACGCCCATCGCCAGCGGGGTAAACAGATATCTCGTCGCGCCGGACAGAAATTGCCGCAAGAGAAGCTCGAAAACCCGGTGGCTTGGCCGGAAAGTCGTCCGGATGCCTTAAGCGGAAAGCGCCGTGAGAGCGTGCAAAAGAGTGCAAGGTTTTTGTTCCTCTGGCGCTTCGGAAACGGCAACACGTTGTTCTTGTGGCTCTTCATGACAGCAGTAGTGCCTTGGGCACGGGCCATGGGTGCACGGTCGCCCAAAAACGGCGCGCCATGCCGATTACGAGAAATCGTCGATGGTCGGTTTGATGACTAATTCCGGAACGTGCGCCTGAGGGGGAAGGTCCGCCAGAAAGCAGACCGCCGCGGCGATGTCCTGAGGTTGCAGGATCGCGCGACCTCGGCTCTCATCCGCGGAGCCGCCCGGACGCGTGGCTCGTGCGGCGAGGAATCCGGTGTTGACCTCTCCGGCGTAGATCACGGTGGAGCGAATTCCCCGCCCGCGCTCTTCGCGGCCGATCGAGATGCCCAGCGCGGATTGAGCAAACTTCGCCGCGGAATACGCCGCACCACTCACGATGTTGGCTCGCAACCCGGACAACGAAGAAATCTGGACGATGAGTCCCCCGCCACGAGTGCGCATCGAAGGGAGGACAAAGTGCACGACGTTAAACGCCCCGGTCAGGTTGGCGGAGAGGACAAGATCCCAATCGTCGGGCTCAAGGGACCGCAGGCTTCGCTGGCGGACGTTGACGCCGGCGGCGTAGACCAGAATATCGATGGACGCCATCCGCTCCAGGGCCTGTTCCACCATGGATTTAACCTGAACCCGGTCGGTAACGTCACAAGGAATGACCAATGCGTTGTCGCCGGCGGATCCCAATTGGGTGCGAGTCTGGTTCAGCCTTTCGATATCGCGGCCGACAAGAGTCAGGACCAATCCTTGTTGAGAAAGCGCGCAGGAAACGGCGTTTCCAATGCCGCCGGCGGCGCCGATTACAAGAGCTGTCCGATGGGTCATGCGCCGAGCCTGCTCCTCAGGGGTTTCAATTCCGCAACGACCGCCACACGTCTGGGACTTCGATCAGGCTGGGACCTTCGCGCTGGAGCGCCTGGCGCAGCGCGGCCGCCAACTCCCCTGGAGCGCGAGCCCGGCAGGACGGCACTCCGAAGGATTCGCCGAATTTAACAAAATCCGGATTGTTGAGATCTACGTCGACGTAGCGTGCTTCATGCCTCGCCCGCTGGAGCAGCTTGATGGCCCCATACGTCGAGTCGTTGTGGACGATCACGATGATGTTCAATTTATACCGCATGGCGGTGGAGATTTCCTGCGCGGTCATAAGAAAGCCGCCGTCGCCGCACACACAGGCGATCCGACGTTCCGGCTGGCCGACCGCGCCGCCGATGGCCGCAGGTAAACCCCATCCTAACGTCGCATAGTTCGATGGATAGAAGAACGTGCGGGGAGCGTATGCGGGGAAATCGGATTGCATGCGCAGACCCATTTCACTCGCGTCCGCGAAAACCAGAGCCGATTCGGGAAGCTCGGCGCGCAAGCGCTCGATGAGCCATTCCGGCTTCAGCTGTTCCGCGCTCCGCACGCGCTGCCATAGTTCCGCCCAGTTATCCTCGCGAGGAGCCAGTAGCGCGAGGATCGCTTCGAGGACGATTCGCGCGTCGCCCGCAATCCCCACATCCACCTTATAATTCATGCCGATCTGGTTTGGATCGATATCGATCTGAAGGAGCGTTTTCGGCATCGTCATCGTTCCTGAGGCGGTGAAAATCTCGGTGAACCGGCATCCTACGGCAAGCATCACATCGGCACGCGAGAGGACCATTCTCGCGCGGCGCGTGCGGCCGTGACCCAAGGAGCAGGGGGAACGCTCGTCGACAATTCCCTTGCCATTCAGAGTCGTGACGATAGGACAGCCAAGCAGGCGAGCGAGTTGCTCGACTTGCGCGGCAGCCCCGGATGAGACAGCGCCGCCCCCGGCGAGGATGACCGGCCGCTTCGCCGCGAGCAGCAGCTCCGCAGCACTGCGAACTATTTCGTCGCTTGGAGAAGGGTGGCTCGGCACGGCGGGAGATGCTGCCGATGCCGCCGGAGCGGGTGCGTCCATAGTGTGTGCAGCCATAGTGTGTGCAGCCATAGTGTGTGCAGCCATGCGGTCATCGACTCGAACGCGCGGTTGACGGTCCCCGGAATCTGCTCGTTGTTCATCACGGTGGCGGCGAAGCGCACGCACGGCCGAAAAATCCCCTCTAAATCGATTTCGTGGTAGCGGCCGCAGGACTGGTGAATGCGATCGTGGTTCACCTGGCCCGCGATCAGGAGGACGGGGACGGAGTCGGAGAAGGATTCGGCGATACCGGTGAGCGCGTTGGTCGCGCCGGGGCCGGCTGTCGTGCAGACCACCCCAGGGCGTCCTGTGGACCTGGCGTAACCATCGGCCATGAACGCTCCGGCTTGCTCGTTACGGCAAAGGATAGTTTGGAGGCCGCGCTGGTGTATGGCATCGTAAATAAACGTCGAGTGCGAACCTGGCATGCCGAAGACGTGGCGAGTGCCGTGCCGATACAGACACTCGGCGAGGAGGTTGGCTCCGCTGGGTGGCATCTTAGCATCTACTCCAGCGCGATAAGGGAAAGCGACACCCATCCAGGCACCTGGCCAAATCCAGGCACCCGCTGGATTAGCTTTGCCCCGGCCGATTGAATGATCTCTTCCCATTCCGCCGCGGTCCGTAGCGGCCCCTGGCGGGAGAGCGGATGGATGAAGGAGTAGTCCAGTTGCGACAAGGTGCGCGGCGCCGCGGCGGACAGCGCGGCAGGGTCGGCGCGCTCTCCTTCCAGCATCAGCAATTTGCGCCCCGGAAATTGTTTGCGCAACTGGGATATGGCCGCAATAATGGCGTCGACGCCGCCGCGGCCTGCGAACTCGTGCAGCAGGTACATCGCGGTCAGTGTGTCGACGCGTTCGAGAATCTCGGGTTTGAGCGGCATGGGCTCGGCAGCGAGCTTGGCATGATGGAACGTCAGGCGACTGGAGACCCCGGCCCGTTCGGCATTGGTGGCGGCCTGCGTAATGGCTTCGGGGTTCATATCGATCCCGACTCCGGCGCCGTCCGGCCATCGCAGCGCCAATTGGATAAGAAAATCTCCGGCGCCGCAGCCAATGTCCAGCACATACGATCCGCCGATTTGGCGGATGAGCTTGAGAATCCACGGAATCGTTCCGCTGCCCAGCAGAGCGTAGCCGGAACCGGATGCGACGAGCCGGCCAGAGCGGTCCAACCGGGGATCGAAAATATCGATCTCCTTCCTGAGAAGCGGCCCCAAGTTAACCAGTAACTGGTTATAGCCCGCCAGATGCGCCGTCAACACGCCGCGCGTAATGTAATTCCAATAGGGGCGGCCCTTGTCGCTAAGAACAAATCCATTCCCTTGCGGAGTCATAAGGCCGGAGCCCAGGAGGTATTCGATCAAAGAGCGCAGGATGGAGGGGTCGAGGCCGAGCTCCTCGGCGGTCTGATCGATTTCGATGCAGCCCCGATTTCGCACGTATTCGTACACTCCGCTATCCCACAGCGCCACTAAAACCTGAGCCAGGTACGCCTCCGACACAAGTCCCACGGTTTTGAGATAGGCTCCCAGCGAACGGCCCACCAGATTCGCGCAGATTCTCGCTTCGTTGTCGGCTTCCGTCTGGCAGATGGGTTCGTTCGGAATACTCATGATCTTGCCGCCGGCGCGTCGGGCTTCTTAAGCCGAAACATAATCTTAGCGGGATTACCAGCGACTACGCTGTAAGGCGGGACATGAGTGCGGACGATGGAGCCCGCCGCAACGACGCTACCCTCCCCGATGCGGACACCTGGAAAAATAATGCATCGCGCGCCGATCCAGACTCCGTCCCCGATCGTGACCGGCCGCACGTCTTCAGAATCTGGAGGCCGCTCTGCCCAACGCAATACCGGGTCGGTGTGATGGCCGTTGGAATCCATAACAAGAATCTCGCCGGACAGTTTGCAATCTCGCCCGACGGAAATTCGCTTGGCCACGTGAAAGACGCAGCCATTACCGATCCCGGTATTACTGCCGATTTCAAACAGAGGGCGGTCCGCGAAGCGCGCCGCGAAGGTGATCGTGATTTTTCCGTCGAGCCATACATCGTCGCCCACGACGATATCGCCCTTTCCCGCGACCCAGTGAACGCGGCAGTCCGTGCGCAAACGCCGCCCATATTGTTTGCAATAGGACTTGAACAGGGGCTCGCACACGAACACTCGCAGCGCGAAATGCCATGTTCCCCGCACCCCGACAAATATCCACCGGATTGGCCTGATCAAGACGCGCGGAGCCGGCACGCTGAAGGTAAGGGCCGCGCGATTCAGAGTGCGCGCAAGACGCGGAAGGGGTTGTTGTGAGGTCGCCAGCCAGCGATATAAACCAGAGCGAGTAGGCGCGAGCGATGGCGCCCGAACTGGCGTCGACTGGGATTCAACCTTGCTGTTTTCGATCATTTGTAAGCGTGGATGCCTGCTTCGTTGGAGGTCTGGATATGGATCCTGCGCGGCAGCTCGGTCCGCTTCAGCAGGCTGCGCAGAGTCTTGCGGGCGTCAATCCGTTCACCCGCGGGAGAATCAACGCTCAGCTCCAAGTCGAAATCCTGGCTTCCGTCCTCGTGCCGGATAACCACTGTCCTGGCGCTGACGACATGGGGAAGCTGTGAAGCCACGCGCCGTACGCCGGCCAGACTAACCTTTTCGCCCTGGCGGATGATGCAATCGGAAAGACGGCCGCGGAAATAAAGATAGCCCTCCTGATCCTGCTCGAATATGTCGCCCGTGGCTATCGTCTGGGGCGCCGTCACGCCCGCTTGAGCGCGTCCCTCAATCCGTCCGATGGAGCGCTTCATGACGGTCGCGGATGCGACATACAGTTGGTTCAGGCCGCTGTCATCGGCCGTCGGACGGAGGCAGACGGTGGTTCCTTCCATCGGCAGGCCGGCGGAGGCGTAGCGCCGGGGCGGTTCGGCGTGAGCGGCGAATGTTGCGACTCGGGGGCCGGCCTGCGTGAGCCCATAAGTGAGGTAGAGCTCGCGGCACTCCCTGAGATGAACGAGGCGGGCGACCAGCTCCGGCGCCAGGGCGTCACCGCCGATGGTTAAGACTCTTGGCAGGCTCAAAAAACTCGCCTGCGACTGAAGCACGGATCCGACCAGGGCAGGAGTGAGCGAAGAAATGGAAATCTCGTGGTCTTCGAGCATCTTCCGATAATGAGCATTGCTGAATGGCGGACCGCTGATCACCAGCCGGTTCCCGCGCGTAAGGGATGCCAATGCCTGAGCCACCAGCGCGAACGAAAAGTACATTGGCAGGTTCACGAGCACGACATCGTCGGCACGCTGGCCGATTGCATCCGCATGCCGCTGGCCATTCAGCAGCAGCGCATCGAAGTCGAATACGCAGCCGCTCGCGAAACCCGACGTTCCGGAGGTGAGTAAGACAACCTCCCCCGGCTTGGCCGCCGGTTTCGGCGTAGGGGGCAGCATGGCGACCTGAAGACGGCCAATGGTCCGGTGCGCTTGCGCTCCCAAGTCGTCCCCCGGGAACCGTAGTGCGCCGACTGCCCGCGCGCCCATCGCCTGACACATATCGCGCAATCGCGCGGCAGGTGTACCCGGCGCAAGCAGCGCAGGCACGCCTTCGGCCACCAAGACACCGAAAAACTGGTGGAGTAGTTCCTTGCCATTGGGCATGCAAAGCAATACCAGGTCACCGGGCCGCAAGCCGGATTGCCGCCAGCCGCGTGCCAGCGCCTCGCAGGACCAAGTATGGGCCAGTTCACCGTCCGGCACGGCCTCTCTCGTCCGCGCCACGAATGAATCGAAGAAGTCCGCGGAATGGGACAACGTCATGGGCATGGCGCATTCCGGTCTTGAATGAGCCAGCCCGCGACCGAGGGCGTGAAAGAATTCTCGATTCCAGGTGCATCGGAGGACGCGAGCAGGACCGCGCGGGCGGATCCGGTTCCCGGGCGATCGCTTTTGAACGTCGCCACCACCATACCCCGCGCCACTCCGCGAGCCAGCCAGCCGGCGCACATCTCCAAGGCTACCGGGATCCCTTCTTCAGGGCGCATCGCAAGATAGAGGGTCGGCCCGCGGAATCCAATCGCGATGCACACCACGCCCACCATCGATCCAGGGCTCGCAGCGGCGAAGCGCAGGGGAGAGGAGAAGCCGGTCGAAGTGGCGGCTTGCAGCGCGGCCATGGTTGCATCCGGACCTTGGTCGCTGACGACGACTGTCCCCGTTTCATGGAGCGACTGGGCCAGTAGATTCCCGAGTCCCCGGGTCGCTCGCAGTGCGGCGGCCGCCGTGATCCAAGCCGCCGGATCCCCGTAGCGCACACTGGCGCGGGTCTGCGCCGAGAATAGCTCGGGCTGGGGAGAATCGGCTGTTCCCGATCCCAAAACGATCAGGGATGTCTGAAGACTCATGCCGATCCTAGCGGACTGCAACATTCAATTCCATGTCTCTGCATTGTAACCGAAACATATGGTTTTTACGCCGGGAACGCCACGTGCGCGCCGCGCGTATCGTAACAATCTTGCTGGCTTAGCCGCCTGAAGGGATTACCTCGAAGATCAGGCTTGTATCAAAACCTCCGAAACCGAGAGTGAGGCTCAAGCCGACACGGGAATTACAGGCGACTGGCCCGGAAATGGCAAGGGGCAGGGGGAAATCGGCGACCGGCGTTTCCAGGTCCGGGATCGGCGGAACGCAGCCGGAGCGCAGCGCCAGCAGCAGCGCGATCACCCCTATGGCTCCGGTCGCCCCCAAGGTGTGCCCGAAGTTGCCTTTGGTCGCGAAAACGAGGGGTCGGACCGGACCGGAAAATAAGTCACGAAACGCATTACACTCTGTCGTGTCATTCATCGGAGTTCCCGAGCCATGGGCGTTGATCAATCCTATTGCTGACGGCCTTAAGCCGGCGTCCGCCATGGACCGTTTCATCGCGTATCCGGCCGAGAGTCCCGTCATATCAGCCATCGTCATTCCAGTGGCGTCGTTGGCCGAACCGGCCCCGCGGAGCAGGGCCAAAGGGCGTTTGACGGCTTCCTCCGGTTCGAGCACCAGGAAACCAGCGCCTTCACCGAGCAGGGTCCCGTCGTGACGAACGTCAAAGGCGCGCAAGCGCGTCGGCGACATGGTGCCCAGAGCTGAATGAGCCAGCCGCTTGGAGACCGTCAGCACGTCGGCTCCGCCGCAGACGCAGCAGGTTGCCGCGCCGGAGCGAATCAATTCCGCACCCACCATAATGGCATCGGAACCGGATGAGCACGCGGTGGAGACCACGATCGGCGGCGCGCCGATTCCCAATTCCCGGCTCACCTCTCGCGCCCAGCCGGACAAGGACGGGCGGGACGCCTCCTCATCAAGGTAAGGGCCCAGGCTGGTTCCGACCACCAATCGTAAGTCCGGATCCCCAGGGTCGCGCCCGGCTGACGACAGTGCACGTCGAATCGCACCGCCCGCGATTGCGATCAGCCGCCCCATTTCGGAAGTCCCAGAGTCCGCCGTTGGACCAACGAGCAGGTTGCGGAGTCGAGCCGGGCCCGGCTCCGGTCTCAATCCAGATCGACCGGCGAGCAAATCCTGCCACACGGTTTCCAGATCATACCCGAGAGCGGTCTGCCACGCCATTCCGGTAACGGCGACCCGCATGAAGCTTCCCTATCAAACGACCACGCTGCGGGCCGCCTGCCGGCGGTCAATCAGATCCGCCAGGAGACGAATGGATGTGAAGTTCTCCGGTGTGTAATCGTCGTCGTCGATTTCAATGTTGAATCTTTGCTCACAGAGCACGCGCAACTCGACGAATCCGACCGAATCGAGTCCCACGACAGTCCGCAGTCCGTCGTCCAACCCAATCTGACTCTCGGCGATTTCGACGAACAAATCGTTCACAATAATCGTTCTCAACGAGGAAATCAAATCCTCTCTCATATTATTCCGTCCCTCCAATGACGGTCGCAGGACGCGCCCGGTATTCCTCGCGTTTCGTTTCCGCTTTGAGGATTGGGATACAGTGTAACAGAAAGCCAGGAAAAGAATCCTAGCTCGCGCGGATCCATCGGAGCCGTGACGCGATACCCAGGAGGATCAGGCCGCCAGGAAGAAGCAGAATGGCGGAAGGCTCGGGCGCAATCACCACTCCGGTGACCTCGGTGTCGCCGTTGACAACGAGCGTACCGCAATTCGGACAATCATTTCCGCTCGTAAATGCGATGGTCCCACCCGCGCCCGTCAGAGGGGACGCCAAAACCAGGTCAACGTATTGTGTACTAGTAATATTGAAGAGGGATAGTCCACCTGGCAAGTAGGCTGTATCCCCATGGTCGACGGTGAAGTCGGCAGCCGAATTCGGCCCGGTTACAGTGAGATCGATGTCGAGGAACGTCGTGATCCCGGAGTCAGTGGTGAACGTACCTGTGAGGGTGTTGCCGTCGGAGAATGTAACGTCGTTCACGGTCCACAATACGGTCGCCATCGCACTGGTGCCGCCCGCTACCATCAGCACCAGTAGCAGCATCATCGCGCTAGAAAAAGCCTTCGCCCCCGAAACAGCCCTCATAGTTCCTCCGAATAAGGTTTGGCCTTAAGAATGCTAAAGGTATCACCTCTTTTGCCGCTGGTCAAGTATTTTCGCATAGAACATCCGAGCATGATCCGGGGATTTTGTATGGTATTTTGCTAGTCACGGAAGGCTTTTCAGCATTGGGACATTAAGTCGTTTAAAAACAATTACATAAAAGAGGGAATCGCGAAAATTTGGCGTGGGACCGGCGAATGTGACACCATAAACCAAAGTTGCCTAATAGCTCGCGTCCGCAGTGTAATGCGAAGAATCTTTTGCGCTATCCGATCGAGGAAGAAGGCGAAGGCCTTTCCGAATCGTCTTAAGCCGTGCGCATCATTCAGTTCGTCAACAATCTCGATATGGGCGGCCTGGAGAGGCTGGTGGTGGAACTCGGGCGCTGCCAGCTTGCCGATGGTCATCAGCCTTTCATCTATTGCCTGACGCATCCCGGCACACTTGCCACGGAGGCGGAGGCCGCCGGCATCGGCGTTCGGGCGTTTGAGAAGCCCCCGGGGCCCCATCCAGGGACAGCTCTGAGGGTCGCGAACCAGCTGCGGCGCGACCGGCCGGACGTCCTTCATACGCACAATCACCTGGTCCACCATTACGGCGTGGCTGCTGGTCTCCTCACCAGCGTTCCCGTGATCGTGAACACGCGTCATGGACCGGGGGGCAGCGTGAAATCTCAGGACAGAAAAGCAGATCTCATCTTTCGGACGACCTTGCCGTGGGTCGACGCTGTTGTCCTGATTTCCGAAACGACGCGCCAGTTCTTCATTCAGCACCGGGGAGTTCCGGCGGCCAAGACACGAGTGATCTTGAACGGCGTGAAACTCGAAAGATTTCTGAATGCGCCCGCGCACCCCGGTTCGGCGCCGGGCCGAGTGCGATTCGGAATTGCGGCCCGCCTGGTCCGCGAGAAGGACTTCTTCACTCTGCTCCGGGCCTTTGAAGCGGTGGCCGGGGAAATTCCCGAGGCCGAGTTGCATATCGCCGGGGACGGCCCGCTGCGGGAGAGTATCGTCGATTTCGCGCGGGAATTGAAGCACGGCAATCGCGTGACCTTGCTGGGCGCGCTGGCCGACACTTCGCAGTTTTACGCCCAGCTGGATGTGTTCGTTCTCAGCTCCCTGAACGAAGGGCTCCCTATCGCGCTTCTGGAAGCCATGGCAGCGGGCCTTCCTGTGGTATGCACGCGGGCGGGTGGAGTGCCGGAGGCGGTTGTCGACAGCCACAACGGCTATCTCACGGCTCCAGGAGACTCGATCGGTCTCGCACAGGCGATGATTCGCATGGCTCGCCAACCAGACTTGGAGCGCATGGGCGCGCTGGGCCGCACCATCGCGCAGGATCGATTTCCCATGGAGCGAACCTGGGAGGAGTACTACAAGCTTTTCGTTTCGCTCAGTCCGCAACCCCGGCCTCGAAATTAATCGCGCGTGGAATCCCCGAGCTGAGAGCAGCTCTACTTTTCAACAGCGTTCTCTCCAGCAGAAAATACGAAGTCATCGCCGCGGCGAAAGAAAGCACCAGGTTTTGCGGGAAAGCGCTGGTCCATGCCGAGGACTCGCGGTTCAAAAATGGCTGCTGCCAAATGTAAAGGGAGTAGCTGCTTAGACCCAAGAATTTTAAGACGCGCGAGTTCAGAATCCGTCCGCTCAGGTCATTCGAGCGGTACATGCTGCGATGGATAAGAATCGCCAGCGCCGCACTGATGAAGGTCGTGCCAAAGAATCTCACGATGCTGTAAACCATCAGGCGCTCGACGACAACGGCGCTCAGCAGCAGGAGGATGGAAGCCCTTGGATGAAATAGTCGCCGGTACCAATCTTGCTCTTCGAGCCATGAGTGCAATCGGGCAAGCAGGCACCCGATGGCGAGACAGTCCGCGAACACCGGGAAGAATTCGAGATCGTAATACGGCGTGTGCCTCAGGAACAGCCACGCCAACACGCGGGCACACGGAGCCAGCCCAATCAAACCGGCCGCCACCCAAGCGCTTCGCCTGGGCCCCATCTTCCAGAAAACGAGCCCCCACAGCAGATAGAACTGGCATTCTATCGACAGCGACCAAATATGCCCGACGAACCACGACCGGTCCGGCGTCGCGTTGATCACGAATGCGGCTGCGTAACCCAGGTCGTGAGGAGCGAGCCTGACAACACCTGCCGCGGCGAATCCGGCCAATATCAGGAGGTAAACATAGGAAACCGGGAGAATGCGCAGGGCCCGGCGCAGAAAAAACCGCCCCAGCAGGATACCGCCCGTCTTTTCGTATTCCGCGGTGAGGATCCGAGTAATCAGGAATCCCGACAGCACAAAGAACGCGATCATGGGCAACTCCGCTAAATGCATGGGCCCACGAAATCCGGGAAGCGGCGGCGCGTGTCGCGTACCGCTGGTATGAGCGAGCAGAACCAATACCACAGCGAGTCCTCGAATTCCATCGAGCGAAGGCAAAATCGCACCCGTCCTCGCAGGTGGCAGACTACTACCAACCGTCATCGGTCAGCATCCGATTCAGACTGCAGAGCCGAATTGTCGATCGCCGCATCCATCTGCGGGATGATCGTCGCCGCCTTCCACAATTGCAGAGGCTCGATGAAGAAAACTTGCACCGCGCAAACAGTCGCCACCATCATCGTGAAAAATGTGCGCAAGGGCGACGAGATGCGCTTCAGGGGGAAACCTTCAGGAATGACATAATCGGCGACGAGGAGGGCCACCAAAGCACCTTCCGCAAGCGCGGCCGCGACGGCGATGTTTCGAGGGAGGAACCAACTCGAAACGGCTATCAGGAGACAGATGTAGGGAAGCATGAGACGGCCGACTTTGTATGACAAAAAATGGAACAACATCCGGTTCTTTCGGGTGAGCAGCTGGGGCATGTATCGAATGAGCTGATAATTGCCCGACAAAGTCCTCACTTTTCGGCGGAATTCGCTCTTCAGGCTGTGTGGGTAGTCGAATGCCAGCGCGGATTCGTCCACGACGAGACGATACCCCTTAAAAAATGCCGTCAAAGGCAGGTAAGCGTCGTCGAGCAGGATCTCCGGCGGTATGTCAACGCCCGACGCCAGGGATCGCCGCATCGCGTAAATCGGTCCGGTGGCGCCGAAGATGGAGTCGAGGCAAGCGAGTTGTCTTCGGAGCCACGTTTCAAACCGCCAGTACATGCCGATGTCGACCTCGGCGGAGGTGCTTCCTGACCGGATGCGCAACTCACCGCTGACGACTCCCGCGCTTGGGTCATCGAAACAACTCACCAGGCCTGCCGGACGTCTGTAAGCACCAAAATCTCATTCCGAGCCGCTCGAATCCCAACCCGCAGGGCAGCTGTTTTGCCGCCTCGATCCAAGCGCAGCAACTTCACACCCTCTGATTCGAATTCCCGGACGATCTCATCTGTCTCGTCCGTTGAGCCATCGGAGAGGACCAGGATCTCCATGAGGATTCTCGGGTATTCCTGCCGAAGAACGGAGATTATTTTCCGGCGAAGGAACAGTGCTCCGTTATGAACGGGGATCAACACGGAAACGCTACACTGCGTCGAGCCGCGAAGCACCGGCCGGGCTCGTCGCTTAACCAGGATTTTCAGGAGCAGCGGATAACCCGCCACGATCCAGGCAAAGGCGAAAACGCCAAATCCAAAACAGGAAATGCTGAGCATTTCGAACCCACTTCTGCGGCACCCGGGTGCTGCGTTTCGTCTGAGATGTGAAAGTGTAGCACCTTGCGACTCCTTCTTCCAACAGAACATGCCGAACACCCGCGGTATAATGTCAGCCAATCGTATGAATCTCATTCGGACCGCGAAAAACCCGCATGGATTACCGTGGTTCGCTCTGCGGGTCAGAACGCGGGCCGAGACAACCGTGGAAGGATCGCTTCGCGCGAAGGGATTCGACGTGTTCCTGCCGACGTATCTCGAATGCCGCAGCTATTCTGACAGGATCAAGAAGATCCAGGCGGCGCTCTTTCCAGGATACCTTTTCTGCCGGCTCGACCCTGATCGGGAGCTGCCCGCCCTGAGGACTTCCGGGGTGGAAGATATCTTGCGCACAGGCAGAACCCCGGCGCCCATATCAGACGTCGAAATCGCTTCGCTTCAAACCGTGATCGCGGCTCGCGCCGTCGCAACGCCATGGCCGTATCTCACGGTCGGCCAGTGCGTTCGAATTGAACATGGAGCTTTAGGGGGACTGGAGGGAGTGGTAGTGCGAATTCGAGGCACCGAGCACCTCATCCTGTCGGTCCATCTGTTGCGGAGATCGGTGCGTGTCGAAATTGACCGCACTTGGATCCGGCCTGTCGCGCTGCCGTCCCCTAGGCAGTCCGCGAGGGCGCCTGGAAGGTGATGTCGATTCGCTGGGTTGCTTGTCATACAAAATTGATTGACAACCTGCCGCTTTTCACGTACCCTCAAATGCATCTCGTCCGGCACCCTTATTTAAGCGGCTCTCCAGTGGGACAAAAGTGGCGGGAGCTTGCTCAAACGAAGGCAGCCCAAGGGTTCTTGTTCAATCTAAACCCCTGATTTTAAAGAGTGTAATCTGTGGTGGATCGCAAGTCGAGGATGGTAAGTGTCCGCTTCTCCATGGTCGAATTCCGCATGATCCAAGATGCTTGTGCCCGGTACGGGATGAGAAGCGTCTCGGAATTCGCGCGGTCGGTGATTCGGACAGCAGTCGGACAGCAGCAACTTTCCCGGACCGAAGCGGACGATCTTCGTGTTCTGCGCGCAAGAGTCGACATTCTATTTGAACAACTGGCGCGAGCGGTCAAGGACGTGGAGCGCTCTTGACCCGCGAACAGCGTTCGCTAGAATATAAGCTTTGAGCGCCTGGGCGGCGACCCTCAAACAGTTTTTGAAGGTTAGGTTGCGGACACGAGAAGCGGGTCCGCAAGACCTGGGACTCTCCGCCGGCGGCTGCTGGCGTGATATTCTGTTCAATCTTCATGGGATTCCCGATGGCTCAAAATAAACAGCCGGAAAAAAACCCTTCCGTCCTGGGTTCACCTTACAGCGCGCTTTCGGTGGCTCGCGCGGTGTGGAAGAACAAGGCGCTGGCAATTGGAATCTGGCTGGCGGTCACCGCGCTAACGGTGCTGGTGGTCCGCCGTATGGCCGCGATTTACAGCGCCGAAACGCTGATCCTTGTGGAATCCCAGAAGATACCGGAGAAGCTGGTGGCATCGACGGTAAACGCGGAGTTGCAGGACCGCATCGCGACGATTCGGGAAGAGGTCTTGAGCTCGACGCGGCTGCAATCGTTGATCGATAAATACGACCTGTACAAAGAAAGGCGCAAGTCAAGTACGCGTGCCGAAATCATCGATATGATGCGCAAGGATACGCGGATCGAACTGGAGCGCGGATGGACGCGCAATCAGCCGGGGGCATTCCGCGTAAGCTACCAGGGTCCGCGGCCGGAGACCGTCGCCGCCGTGGTGAACGAGATCGCCAATTTCTTTATCCAGAAGAATCTCCAGGCGCGGGAGGAGCAGGCGACGGGGACTTCCGATTTTCTCAAGTCTCAACTGGCGGGAGCCAAGAAGACGCTGGAGGAACAGGAGCTCAAACTGAGCGAATATAAGCGCGCGCATCCAGGGGAGTTGCCGCAGCAGGAAAATTCGCTGCTGACCACTCTCGGAGCGCTTCGCACGCAGCTTCAGGGAAACCAGGACGCCGTCTCCCGCGCGCAAGCGAACAAAGCGATGGCCGACAACACGCTGACGTCGTCCGAGGCGACCTTGCTCATGTTGAAAAGAGCCGTGAGCCAGGGGTCATCGACGCGCGCGCAGGCGCCACCGAGCCAGAGCAATGGAGGCGCCCAGCCGTCAAAGGAATCCGATATTCTTCGCCCAAAACTGGCGGAGCTGCGATCCCGCTACCTGGATTCTTATCCCGACGTCAAAGAAATGAAAGAGCGTTTGGAGCAGGCCTTGCGAGCAGAAAAGGAGCAACAACCCGAAACCGCGCGCATCCCGCCACCCGGCGCCACCGGTGCCGATACCCGGAACCAGCAGAAGAGCGAGGAGGAATGGCTCGCTTCCCTTCCACAGGCCGATGCGAAGTTGATTTTAGGAGAGGAGCAGCACCTGGCGGCGCTCCGCGCGCAACAGGCCGCGGCTGCCAAAGAGCTTGAGGCGCGGTCAGCCGACCGGCAGGCGATTCTGGCAGAAATCGCATCCTGCGAGGCGCGGATTTCGCGGTTGCCGATTCGCGAGCAGGAAATGGCCGGCATCGAGCGTGATTACCAGATTTCGAAAGCGAACTACGAGCAGATTCTTAAGAGCGATTTCTCGGCGAATATGGCCACCGATATGGAAAAACGGCAGAAAGCGGAGCAGTTTACGGTGCTCGATCCCGCCCGGATACCGGAAAAACCGGCGAAGCCCATGCGTCTGCTGTGGTACGCCGCAGGGACTCTGTTTGGTCTCCTTCTGAGCATTGCCGCGGTTTTTATTCAGGAACTGAGGCGCAACGTCATTCTGGGAGAGTGGGAGCTATCGCCCGACATTACCGTACTGGGGCGCATTCCTCGCCTCTCCTAGGTCCTTCGCATGTACGAAGCCTTCTTCGGACTCGCAAAGAAACCGTTTACGACGACTCCCGATCCTGAGTTTCTGTTCATGACGCCATCTCATCGGGAGGCGCTGGCGGGACTGACTTATTCGATTCTGGAGCGAAAGGGGTTTGCGGTCTTGACCGGAGAAGCCGGGACCGGAAAAACCACGATTCTCAGCTCCGTTATCGGCAGTCTGCACGGGTCCGCTGCGTATTTCGCTTGGATCCTGAATCCGCTGCTGAGCACCTCCGAGTTGTTCGAATTGGCGCTGCTCGATTTCGGAATCACCGACGTCCCGGCGAGTAAGGCCCAGCGGATCGTCGAATTCCAGAGCCTTCTGATGAAAGCGAATCAAGAAGGCAAGACGAGCGTCCTGATCGTTGATGAAGCGCACAACCTGACACCGCCACTGCTTGAGGAGATCCGGTTGCTTACGAATTTTGAAAGTGGTGGCGGAAAGTTGTTGCAGATTGTTCTGGCGGGCCAGTCGGAACTCGATGCGCTTCTCGAGCGCCACGATCTACGGCAGTTGAAGCAACGCATCTCCGTGCGATTGACGGTGGTTCCTTTGCGCGATGAGCAGATCGGGCAGTACCTGACACATCGCTGGACGAGAGCAGGAGCCACGGCGGACCATCCTTTTGAGCCGGACGCGATTCGGGCGATCGGAGCTTTATCGGCGGGAGTGCCTCGCATTATCAATGCAATCTGCGACAATTCGTTGCTGCAGGCATTCGCCGACTGCAGGCGGCGAATCGACGCACAGATCGTGATGTCGGTTGCGGAGGATTTACGCTTACACATGAGTGACACCATCGGCGCCCGGCTCGACCGAGAGAGTTTCGATTTTTCCTCACGGTTTCCATCTCCCGCCGGCGATGGTGTTCCGACGTTCAACGGAAACACGACAACGCCTGGAAAGCAGGCGTTGGTGGCCCGCTGGGCGGAACGACTGGGACTCAGGGTCA
>JBEKOZ010000116.1:0-9832 GCA_049521275.1 Bryobacteraceae bacterium
GACCGGGTTCGCTCGGTTGGAGCCTCCCGGAAGCACATGCAAGGCTCCAATCTTCGAAATATAAGCGCTGATTTCCCCACCTTCTGGCGCCAGCAAATTACTAAAGCCCGGCTCCGATTTGAGTCCAAGCCGCTCATGTACCCGCGGCTGCCGAAGATCACCATCGACCAGCAGGACCTGCCCTTCGAGCGACGAGGCGAGCGCGAGGCTGAGATTCAAAGCCGTTAAGGACTTACCTTCTTCTCCAGACCCGCTCGTCACCATCAGCATTTTTCCCCCGCTTTGCGCCATCCATTGCTGAACCTTGAGGGCTAGGATGCTGTATTGTTGCGCCGCGATCGAATGAGGATCGATCAAGGCCGCCAGGCGGTGTTGTTGGAAGTGCCGTCTCTGCTCGGCGGTCAATCCTCCCAGTCCGGACGACAACCCGCCATTAGCAGAGTGGTTCGCATTCCTTCGAAAACCGGCAGGTTTCTCGGCGCCTGGAATAGCCGGAACGCTGGATAAGACCGGCAGGCTCGTGAAACGCTCTAACTCTTCGGCCGTTTCAAACGACGGATTCGAGCGCTCCGCGATGAAGGCCGCCAGCAGGCCGATTCCTAAGCTGCCCAGGAGACCGGCCAGGATGATTCGGTCGCGATGAGGGCCGGAGGGCGCCGTCGGCGCTTGGGCCGGCTCGATAATCTTGTAGGCGAAGCCGTTGTCGGTCTGCTCCGCGCGTTGGCTCAATTTCGCCTCTTGCTGTTTCGCCAATAGCATCTCGTAGCGGCTCCGCGTGAGGGCGGCGTCTCGCATGCGCTCGGCAAGTGATGTTTCGAAGGCGGGCGAGGCATTGATCCGGCGTTCGCAGGTCTGCACCTCTGCCATTAGGGCGTCGCGCTCCCGGCGGTAGCTGGCTAGGCGGGGATCCAGCGATTTGAGTTCGGCCTGCAATCCCACGTAGCGAATTTGCGCGGCCGTGGGTTGGCGGCGAATCACCGGCGCCGGAGTTTTGGCGGCCTCCAGATCCTGAATCTCCTTCTGCGTTCGCTGAATCTCCGGATGCTCCGGAGTGTATTTGGTCTTGAGCTCGTTCAGCCGCAACCGCAACTGTTCGAGAGTCGTCTCCGTGGTGGTCTTCGCGGACGGCTCGGCTTCAAGTACTCCCTGGCTCTCCAGCGCCTTCACCTCCTCGGTCAATGCGGAACGTCGCGCCTCGCCTTCCGTGATCTGGTCGGTCTTGCTTTGAATCCCCTGCTGCAAGGTTTCCAGCTGCTTCAGATTAGCCGTGAGCCGTTCCGGAAGCTCGCCGGCGACGCTCTGCTTGTAAGCCTTCAGCTTTTCTTCTTGCTCCTCGACCTGCGTTCGCAATCGCCCCACCTCCGCATCGAGAAAGCTGTCCTCCTGCTCAATGCGCCGGCCGCGCAGGTCTGATTTGCGTTCTAGAAACAGCCCTGCCAGGCGGTTCGACACCTGCATCGCCTCTTCGGGCCGTGAACCTTCAAAGCCGATGTAGAAAGCTTCTGGACTTTCTATCTGGATCTCGACCCTCGCCCTCATCGCGTCGACAATAGGCCCGGCGGCTGCCCGGTCCCGTGGAAGATCGTACAGGTTGAACTGGCGGATCACGCCCTCCAGCACAGGAGTGCTCAGCACCGTTTCCCGAATGGTGCGTACCTGATCCTGAGCATTCAACGTAACCACCGGGTCCGGTTTCCCGAACGCCGGACCTCCTGATATCGCCGCATCCGTGCCCACCAGCGCACGGGCGCGAAAGCGCTGCGGCAGCCGGAGCGCGTAAAAACTGATAGCCGGAGTCAACAGCAGCACGGGGATAAGAACGAAAAGTTTCCGGCGCTTGAGAGCGCGGAGCAGCGCGAGGGGAGAAAGTCCTTGGGATTCGAGGTTCGGTTTCATTTACTGTTTGTCCTCTGGAGCGGGGGCTTTCAACTCGTCCGATTCCTCTGGAAGCTTGCTATGGTGGTTTCGCGCGCTGGTCGACTCGGGGGGACGCGAAACCCAAATCTCTACGCCGACGAAATACCGGTTCCTCTTCATCGGAATGTCAAGAAACGAATTGGCATTCTGGCCATAATGTTCCGCGAGAGCAAAGACGGAAAACCGATCGTTCAGCTTATAGGTCAAGCGCCCCTGGACGATGGCGCTTCTCAGGGATCCGGGACCGGAACTCACTCCGTTGAGCGCTCTCTGGGCCGTGCCTTCGAGACGCAATCGCTTGCTGAGGTCACCCCAGGCACGCACCGACGCGACTTGATAAATATCGTCGGGCGTCACGCCGTTGGCGAAGGATGTCGATCCCGGCAGCGCATTTCCCAGCGGCGCGAGTCCTCCGAAGAACGAAAGGTAGCGCTGGTAGCCACCCGCCACCCACATCCCCCCTAAACGTTTTTCCACTGCGGCGGCGCCGATGAACGAGGTTTCGGTACCCTTGACTACACCGCCGGCAAGCCGGACGATCAGGTCCGGATTGATATCGTATGTGTATCCCAAATTCACCAATTGCACGTTGGTCGCGTTTCCCGAGATTCCCGGGTTGAATGGATGAGAATGCAGAATTGAATAACTGCCCGACAGTTTGTGGTGGGACGTAAGGATGCGGTCCACCGTCACCGTGCCTGCGGTCGTCACTCCGTCCAACCGCCCCGCCAGCGCGCCCGGCAGATCGGTGATGGTAAGGGCGTTGTCGAACCGGAAGCTTATTTTCGTCCGTTGGTTCACGCGGTAGTTCAGCCCCGCATACGTGGCGTTTTGTAGAAAGCGGCCAAGGGGCAGTAACAGCAGGCTGTTGGCAAGTGCGCGGCTCGAGTCCGTCGTCGATAGAAAGAGGTTTCCAGCGTCGATACTCCATCGCGAATTGATCCGATACCCGTAATGCAGCCTGGACAGGTGATCCCAGGCGTCCAGCTTGGGATTGCGCGCAAAGAAGTCAAACTCCGGCTCATAGTCGATCGAAAAGTCCGTTCGATGGGTCGATTGCACCCAGTTGAAGGTCGGCGCCGTGAGAATAGTGACGCTGTCGTTGAGAGCGGTGGATCCAACGATGAAGCCTTGGTCGTAACCGGAGCTCAGGCTGAGCGGCGACGTAAGATAGAATCCGTTCTGCCGGTCCTGCGCGCGTGCGCTTGCCAGAGTAAGCACCAGTGCCGCACACCGCAAAACTAGTGAACCTCGACTCATCATTCTGGCCCGCCTTCTTTCCGGTTGTTGAATTGACCTACGCAGCCCAACGAGCTCTTCTCGAAGCCGCGGTACTGATCGCTCGCCGCAACTGAACCGGCTCGTCGCTCTTGCGAATGTAACCTGCCGCCCCCGCCTCAAGGCAACCTGAGACAAGCACCTCATCGTCGTAGAGAGACAAAATCAGAATCTCGACGCGAGGATCGATCACCTTGATGCGCCGCGTAACCTCGGAACAGCTCAAGTCGCGGGTCGTCGCATCCAGCAACACGACGTCGGGCCGCAGGCGTTTCATCAGACTCAGCGTCTGCCTTGCCGTCGCGGCCTCTCCAATGACTTGAATGGCCGTCCGCTCCAGGAATAATGCCTTAATGCCCTCCCGGAACAAGGTGTGCCTGTTGCAAAGAAGGACTCTGATATTCGTTCGCGGCATCATCATTGTCTCCTTTTCAAAATCTCTATCTGCCTTCCACGTAAACCGTATCCTGTGCCTGCAGGTAGAACGGCGATCCTGCATTATCCGCAACCGTCTGCTTCACGTTGATCTTGATATGCTGCGGCCCCGAAGCCGTATTCCTCAAGACGATCACCCGATTCGGCCTCGCCAGATCCGTGAAGCCCCCAGCCATGGCTATGGCATCCAGCACCGTGACTCGATTCTTGATGCGGTAGACGTCCGGCTTGCGCACTTCACCGAGCACCGAAATCTTGAGACTGTTGATCTGCTTGACCATTACGTTCACTACCGGTTGGGTAAGGTAAATGCGCAATCTCTCGGTGATCTCTTGCTGAAGTTCCGCAGCGGTCTTGCCACTCGCCTGCAACTCATTCGCGAGCGGGAGCGAGATCTTTCCGTCTGGCCGTATCACGACGCTCGTCGAAAGATCCGGCTCTTTCCAGACGAACACGTCAATGACATCCTCGGGACCCAGTCGGTAGTCGCGTTCGCCGGATGCGGGTTTGTTCGTATCGCCGGCCGCCCCAATTCTTGCGAAGCCGGCAATCAGCAGGATCGCTCCGAAAGCGGCTTTCCAATTCGTCGTGAGTTTCATTTCAGGCCTCTGCGCTACCGGAGCGTTCGTCCGAATCCCGCCATGCTTGCTTCGATTCACGAGAATCTCTCAGGCACTTCTGGGTCCTTTTGAAAAATCGAGGATTTCGAGGATGAAAAAGATCGGTCGGCGAGCGAGCGAACGGGCATTGTTTTGAACATCTTTTCGGCCGCACAAATCGTGAGTCCACAATGCTCCATGGATCCTCGGACCTTAGAGAATCCCAAGTTGAACAAAGGTGGTCTGGTGGCTAACGATATCCGGTCAGGTGACTGCATATCGTCGGTGACGCGGACGGCGCCCGGCTGAATTTTTTTCGCCAGTGCGCAAAATGTGCACACGGGGTTAGCGCCGCCCAAGCTCCGCACTTAGAAGGCCCCAGGCGCCAATCGTCACCCGTCCAAAATGTGTATATAAGGTTTCGGCAGACGATGCAGGATTCGAGCCAGCCGACGCTTCGCCGTCATCATCCGCGCCTTAATATAGACGATCCCAAAATGGCATGGCCGACCCGTCGCTCCAGCACGCAATTCTGGAAAATCCCCGAGCAAGTCCGGCGCAACATCGCTAGTGCGCTCCCCGCTCCCCGCTGGGTCGCGTAACAGAGTGGTTCTCAACGTGCGATACAAACGCCGTGAGCATTTAATACTATGAAACGTACTCTTTGGTCCTGCGCTGTTGTTTCTTTTTTCTTTCCCTTGTTCGTCTCGCCGCTGACGGCCCAGACGGCCACAGTCACTCAAATCATGTGGACTGATCCGAGCATCGTCTACACGGGGGTGTGGTACACCAACTCCGAATCTCCGAACCTCGGCGGCAGCTCTGCTTTGACGAACGACAAAGGTGCTACCGCGACGTTGTCCTTCACGGGAACCGGCATCACCTGGATTGGCGTGCTCGATCAGTACTCGGGGATCGCGCAGCTCTATCTCGACGGCACGCCGAACAGCGTCGACACCTATGGTCCGAATACGTTGTATCAGCAGCCTCTGTTCAGTGTGCATGGTCTGGCTGCCGGCACGCATACTCTCTCCATTCAAGTCCTGCATCAGAGGGACGGCGAGACGGACGGCTCCTGGATTTGGATCAACGCCTTCAATATTGAAAACGGCTCCGGCATCCTCGGTGGCGTGAGCGCGCCGGCCGGAACGATCCAACAGGACAATCCCGCGGTCACTTATACCGGGAACTGGTATCTCAACAGCAACCCGATCATGAGCGGGGGTACCGCGGTGCTCGCCATGGACCCCGGCTCCAGTGCGACGGTCTCTTTCACCGGTACCGGCATCAATTGGATCGGTTATCGCGACGCATGGTCGGGCATCGCGAGCGTATACGTGGACGGCGCATTAACCGCCACCGTCGATACGTACTCCGCGGCGAATCTGGCGCAGACGGTTACCTACTCGATCGGCGGATTGAGCTCCGGCACGCACACGTTGCGTATCGCGGCGACCGGCACGCACAGCGCAGGCTCAGGCGGCTCCTGGGTCTGGATCGATGCGTTTGCGATCTCCGGAAGTCAATAACGGCCCGTCTGTGACGCATGAGCCTGAGCTGGTCTACTGCGTGGTCGGCGCGAGGCCGAATTTCATGAAGATGGCTCCCGTCGTAATGGAGCTGAAGCGTCGCGGCATACCCCAACGATTGGTTCATACCGGGCAGCACTACGATCAGGCCATGTCGAAGGTGTTCTTCGAGGAATTGGGAATGCCGGAGCCGGACGTTTACCTGGGCGTCGGCTCTGGCACACACGCCCAGCAGACCGCGCGAGTGTTGATCGCCATCGAAGAAGATTGCGTCCGGTCGAAGCCGGCGGCGGTGATCGTCGCCGGCGACGTAAACTCCACGGTTGCCAGCGCTCTGGCCGCGTCGAAACTCGGGATCCCGGTGGCGCACGTCGAGGCCGGGCTGCGGAGCTTCGATCGCAGCATGCCGGAGGAGCTCAACCGGATCGTCACCGATCATCTGTCAGACCTGCTGTTTACAACCGAGGAAAGTGGGAATCGAAATCTCCACTCGGAAGGGATCGGAGCTGACAAAATCCGATTCGTTGGAAACTGCATGGTGGACTCGTTGCGGCAGCACGAGCAGCAAGCCATTCAGAAACGGCCGTGGGAAAATTTCGGCGTGGACGCGGACGGTTACGCCTTATTGACGCTGCATCGGCCGTCTAACGTCGACGCGGAACCGAAGTTGGCGGAGTTGCTTCGACTGGCGGGCCGGATTGCCGAGCGGCTGCCGGTGCTGTTCCCCGTCCATCCACGGACGCGGGACAAGATTGCCGGAACCCGGTTGCCTGCCGCGATGCGGCTACTGGAGCCCCTTCCTTACGTCACGTTCTTGGGGCTCATGGCGCGCGCCAGGTTCGTGTTGACGGATTCGGGCGGGATTCAAGAGGAAACGACCGCCCTCCGCGTACCCTGCCTCACCTTGCGGAAGAATACAGAGCGACCGTCGACGGTCGATATGGGGACCAACGAACTGGTGGGGGACGATCTCGACAGGGCGGAGCAGATGGTGGAGCGGATTGTGCGCGGCGAATGGAAGAAGGGCGTCCTGCCGCCGCTTTGGGACGGCCGAGCCGCTCCGCGCCTGGTTGACGGCATCGAAACACTTTTGGGTGGAACTAGGAGCCTGGCCGGGCGAGCAGATCCTGGGACCGTGTACGCGAGATAGTCAGGGAGCTTCCACCCGCACTTCGATCAGCACGAAAGCGAGAGAGCGATCGTCGTTGGGGCCCTTTGATGCAGGCTGACAGTCCATCTCGACGACGAACGGCATTTCGAGCGGTTGATCGAACGCTACACGGATTTCGAACAATCCGTCATCCACCTTTGCCGTGGCCGATTGGTCGTTGACCTTCAAGGTTATTTCCGCCGATTCCGCCTGGCTGGGCCGCCATCCGCGCATACTAATCGCAGCCGCCGGCTGGAGCGGCCTGACCGTGAATCGGACGCTGCCGGCCACCCATCCGTCGGCGTACAAGCCTGTCGACGTTCCCTCCTGCAGCGCATATCCGGTCAGCGGTGCGCGGACTCTCGAAAGAAGGTCGAATATGTACGCGCTTTTCTGCTGGAGCTCGCGGCCCTTATCCAGTTCCAACTGCTGATAGTACTCGATCCATTTGTCGCGGCGGTCCACCTGGAAAAGCAGATCCTTCTCATCGGCTTCGGTGAGCGTGTAGCCCTGCCGGAAACGCTTGTCGAGCGGCCGGTGCACATAGAAGGTCCCATGCACGGGAGCCATTTCTTCCGGCGGCCGCTCGCGCGTGTAGAGATAAATCGAAATCGATTTTCGCGACCGATGCCGTTCTTCCTCCGGCAGTTCGATTTTCGGGAAACCATGCCACGAATATTCGTTGGTCTCAAACAGCACCGCGCGATTGAACAACGGTTCATAGGATCGGATCTGATTCTCCAAAGGCCTTCTGGGATTGGAGTGAATCTCCAGCGAACCGCCCCATTCGGCTTTCCAGCCTTTGTTAAGGTATACGATCAGATTCAACCGGCGATGCAGCTTTTGTGGCTCATCGTAGTTGAAGTCCACGTGTGGATCCAGATCCTGCCCGTGGCGGTTCTCGTGCGTGCCTCCTCCGTAGTGAGTCGGATCGGGCAACAATCCCGGAATGCCGGAAACCTGGCTCATAAAATCCAGAAATTCCGCGGAGTCGATCAGCTCGTACAGCTCTTCATAAGCTGGGCTGATCTGGCGAATCCTGGTATTGACCGCCTTGCCCCACGCACCCCCATAAATCTCGTTTGCGGCCAGCGCCGGGTCAAACACAGGAAAATCCGCGAGCAGGCGTTCTGCGAAGTCCGGCTCAAAGAAATTCTCGATTGCCGTGTGCTTGAACGGGCTCGCGTGGGCAAACGAATCCCCGTATTTGCGGCTATCTTCCAGGACGGATTTTGAAACCTTCATGGACTCACCGAACCAGCAGCCCGAGGAGAGGTACGCTCTGGCCCGCGGTTAAGTACGGAGTATCGCATGATCACGCTTGAGATCGCTGGAATCAAGCGCATGCTCCGCTGGAATCTACGCGCTCTGCTGTGCCGCCTTGCGAGCTTCCGTGGCGTCGTAGCTTTCGCCGTAAATCGACGGCACCTTCGCTCCCATCGGCCGCAGATACATCGATAACTGCCCGCGATGGTGGACGGAGTGCTTCACCACGAAGTTCAAGTACATCATCGCGGGCTGCTGGAATACTCCCCGGAAGTCGATGATCTTTAATAGCTGTTCATTCGACAACTTCGTCAGCTTTTCGAAATGCGCTTCGAAATTTTCGACGTACCACGCGGACAGGTCCGCCGAATTCTTGATGGAATCCGGGCGAGGCATAGGGCTGAGGTCGAAACCGCCCGCCTCGACGGCGCTCATGAACCGCATCTCCGCCGATGCGATGTGCCAGGCCAGGTCCAGCGCGGTTTTCGAAATCTCGTCGGGACGATAGCCGCCCTGATCGAGCGGGATCGCCTCGATAATGCTTTTGGTGATGCGCTGCTCGCCTTTTAATCCGGGAAGAAAAATATTGTGGAGCAAAAAGGATGCTTGATCGGGTTGAAGCTGTTGCATGCGTACAGCATATCGCAGCGGCAAATCCTGCGGGTGAACTGTGCTACGCTGACCAGCGAACCTCTCCCATGATCGGTAAAATCGTCACCCACTACCAGATCGTCTCCAAGCTCGGCGAAGGCGGCATGGGCGTGGTGTATGAGGCGGAGGACCTGACGCTGGGGCGTCGCGTGGCGCTCAAATTCTGCGCGAGCGGCCGTGATGATGCCGAAGTTCGCGCCAAGCTGTTAAAGGAAGCGCGCGCCGCGTCTTCGCTTTCGCACCCCCATATTGCCCACATCTACGAGTACGTCGAGGATGCCGAGGGCGATCCGTTCATCGCCATGGAACTGGTGTCCGGCGAAAGCCTGCGGCGCGTGCTCGCGGTGCGGCGCGTCACCGTCGAGGAGACGCTGAAGGTGGCCACCGCGGTCGCCTCGGCGCTCGCCGAAGCGCACCACCGCGGCATGATTCATCGCGACATCAAGCCCGCCAATATCCAGATCACCTCCACCGGCGACGTGAAGGTGCTCGACTTCGGCATCGCGCGGACCGGTGCGCCGCGCACCGCCGCCGAGGCGACGGAGGCCACCATGACCATCGAGGCCGTCGCCGGAACGCCTCTCTACATGTCGCCCGAGCAGGCGTCGGGCGAATCACTCGACGGGCGCTCCGACCTGTTTTCGCTCGGCGTGGTCCTTTATGAGTGCCTGGCGGGCGAGTCTCCGTTCGCGGGCGTCACCATCACCTCCGTGGTCGCGCGATTGTTGACGGTCGAGCCGCCCAAGCCTTCGCGCCTGAATCCGCGCTCTCCGGCCGGCCTCGATCGCATCGTTCTCAAGCTGCTCGAGAAGGATCGCCGCAAGCGTTACGCGTCGGCCGATGAACTGCTGGCCGACCTGCGGCGTCCGAACGTGCGCCCGTCGCGACGCATGATCGCCGCCGCGCTTGCCGGAGGATTCGTCTGCGCTGCCGGCGGCGCGTCTTTCTTGCTCTGGAATGCGAAGCGTCACCGCGACCCCACGCCGGCCGCGATTCCCTGGTATCGC
>JBEKOZ010000117.1:0-9727 GCA_049521275.1 Bryobacteraceae bacterium
CTGGCGTCGCCCGAGGTCGCGAGCATCGAAGGGCTGCGCGGCAAGACTGTGGGCGTTTCCGCGCCGGGATCGTCCACGCACATGTTCCTGAACTATCTGCTGCTGCGGCACGGGATGAAGCCGGAGGAGGTGAGCAACGTGTCCGTCGGCATGAGCGCGACGGCGGTGGGAGCGGTGACGCACCACAAGGTCGACGCGGCGGTGATGACCGACCCGGCGCTGGCGATCGTGCGCAAACAGATGCCGGGGCTGCACATTCTCGCCGATACCCGGACGGCGGAGGGAGTGCGGACGGTGTTCGGTGTGGAGAATTATCCGTCGGCGGTGCTGTATTCAAAGGCGGAGTGGGTGGAAAAAAATCGCGACACGGCGAAGAAGCTGGCGGGGGCGATTACGCGAACATTGGCGTGGATGCGGGAGCACTCGCCCGAGGAGATTCGCGCCCGGATGCCCGCGGCGTTTCGAACGGAGGACGCGCGGACGGACGTCGAGGTGCTGCGGACGGCGCAGGCGATGCTGTCGGTGGACGGGAAATTTTCGCCGGAGGCGGTGGAGGCGGTTCGCAGGGTGTTGAGCACCTCGCTGCCGGCGGTTCGCGACGCGAGGATTGAGTTGGGGAAGACTTATACGAATGAGATGGTGCCTTGAGGACATACGGCAATGCCGTATACTAGCGGATGACAGCTACGGTTTTTGAAACTGGGAATTACCGTCGCAAGGCAGCCCGGCTGCTCTCTGAAGCCGAGCGTGTTGAAGTGCGGGCCCACCTGGCAGCGAACCCGGAGGCACATGATGTGATCCCGGGACTGGGAGGACTTCGAAAAGCACGTTGGGGACAGGAGAGCCGGGGCAAAGGGAAACGCGGCGGCGTGCGGATCATCTACTTCTACGCCCTATCCGGCATGGTGGCTTTGATCGATATTTACTCTAAAGGAGAAAAGACGGATCTCAATGAAGTCGATAAAAAATGGCTCAGGCGTGAGCTCGCGGAAATCAAAGCAGCGCTCTGAGGAGGGCATGAGCGCACGCGGCCGCAACATTCTGAAGGGGCTTACGGAGTTGAAGGAGCATCTCCAGGGGAAACGTGAGCTTCGCGTGTATCGCTACGACGTTCCGGATCCTATCGACGTCCGGGCGATCCGCGAACGCAGCGGCCTCTCACAAGGCGAGTTCGCGCGGCGGTTTGCCATCAGTCCACGAACACTTCAGGATTGGGAGCAGAGGAGGCGGGATCCCGACAGCGCGATCCGCGCGTATCTGACAGTGATCGATCGCGATCCGAGAGCTGTTCAAAGGGCACTCGAGCAACGGGTAAAGTGAGCTAGCGAAGAGTAACAGATCAGCGGATGCCGATTACCATCGAGTCGGGGCCGAGCAGGTGCTCTACGCGGGTTTCGCGGAAACCGGCTTCTTTCATCCAGCCCTGGCAATCGGCGCCGGTGTAGTCGAATCCGGCGGGGGTTTCGATCAGCATGTTGAGGCTGGCCATCAGGCCGAACGCGTTCTTGGAGCGATCGTCGTCGATGATGCTTTCATAAACGATCAGCGCACCGCCTTCGGGCACCGCGTCGTAGGCGCGGCGGATCAGCATGCGCTTATCGTCGAGGCCCCAATCGTGCAGGATGTGGCCCATCAGGATCACGTCGGCGGGCGGGAGCGGGTGTTCGAAGAAACTGCCGGCGACAAAACGCAGGCGGCCGGCGACGGCGTTCTTCTCGACGTACTCCTCGAAGATGGGACCGACTTCGGGCAGATCAAAGCCGATCCCGGAGAGGTGCGGATTGGCGAGCGCGATCTGCACGGCGAGGTCGCCCTGCGCGGTGCCGGCGTCCACAAACGTTTTGTAGTGGGCCCACGGAAATTTCTTGGCGATGGTCAGGTTCGCGCCGTGGCTGACGCCGGTCATGGCGCCGAGGAAAGATTTGAGGCGCGCGGGATCGGCATAGAGCGCCTCAAACAAAGGCGCGCCGCCGCTGCGAAGTTCGTTCTGCGGCAGGCCGGTGCGCAGGGCTTCGGTGAGGTGCGCCCAGGAGCCGTAGAGCCGCTGGTTCGCCATTTCGAGGATTCCGCCGATATAGGAAGGCTTGTGTTTATCGAGGAACAGATCGGTGGCCGGAGTGTTGGAGTATTGGCCGTCCGCGCGGTGCAGGAATCCCAGGGCGTGGAGGGCGTCCAGAAAATCGTGAGCCGCGCGAGGATGGAGACCGATGCGGCCCTGGATGCTCTCGAGCGGCTGCGGGCCTTTGGCAAGATCGGTGAACAATTCCATCTCGACCGCGCTCAACAGAATTTTCGAGGGCCAGAATCCCAGGCCCACTTGGAGGATCGATTCGGGCGTCGGATGCTCGCTCATGGTGTGGCCGTTCAGTATAGCCCAATTGCGGACTAGAATAAATCATGCACCGCTTGCTGCTTCATAACGACGACATCCGCGACTCGGGGGACCGCGTGGTTTCGCCGGGACAGGTCGGCTTTGTGAACGGGTGGGGGATTTTCTCCACCATTCGGGTGCGGGACGGCGTGCTGTTCGCGTGGGAGCGGCACTGGGCGCGGATGAAACGGGACGCGGCGCGGATGCGGGTGCCCTTTCCCGAGGACGCGAAGTGGCTCGAAGAGCGGCTCTATCGGCTGATCGACGCCAATCGCGCGATGAATTCCACTTTGCGCGTGGTGATCGTGCGCAATCGCGGAGGGTTGTTTGAAGGACCGGTGGAACGGGCGTTCGAGACAGTCGCATTTACGGCGCCGCTGAACAATTGGGGGGACGCGGTGAAGCTCGGCGTGGTTGCGCAGGGGCGGCACGCGGCGAGCGAGTTCGCAGGGACGAAGTATATATCGTGGTCAGAAAATCTGGCGCGGTACGAGCGCGCTCACGACGAGGGCTTCGACGAAGTGGTGCTGCTGAACGAACGGGATGAAGTGGCGGAGTGCACGTCGGCCAATATCTTTATCGCGCAGGGCGAGCGGGTGTTCACGCCGCCGCTTTCCTCAGGGTGCCTGCCTGGCGTTACGCGCGCGCTGCTGCTCGAAGAGATTCACGTCCCGGGGATTACGGTTGCCGAGAAAGTTCTGGTGGCGGCGGACCTGGAATCGGCCGACGAAGTGTTTATCACGTCGACTACGCGGGAGCTGATGCCGGTCGCGTCGGTGAAGGGGTTGCAGATCCGCGAAGGGCGCGAGGTGCAGGATCGTTTGCAACGGGCTTTTTCGGCATATGCGGCTGCATATGTCTCGGCAAGGGCAAGGGAAACCGAGAAAGTCCTGTAAGAATTAGTGGGATTCGGGGAGTTCGGTTTATACTCTAACTAGTCGATTCATGCAGCTTTCTTGTCCTAAATGCGGAACACGCGATATCAGGGTCTCGCATAAAAAGGATTTGGCGGAGGCAATTCGCGCGCTGTTCGGAATTTACCCGCTCCGTTGCCGCCGTTGCCGGAACCGGTGGAGGACCAGCGTGTGGGCCGCCGGGGCCTGGAAATACGCTCGCTGTCCGCGATGTTACCGCCAGGATCTGACGACGTGGAGCGAGCAGTTCTATCACGCGCCGCGCTGGACCGTACTGATGCTGCGCGGCGGGGCCACTCCTTACCGGTGCGCGGCGTGCCGCTGCAATTTCGCGAGCTTCCGTCCGTGCAAGGAGAAACTGAGCTGGCGCAGCGCGGAAGAGCCCGCGTCGGAGAAGCGATAAAGAATCGCGGGAAAACTGCCGATTAATGGCATGTGAAGTTCCTTGCGATTTCGATCCTTGCGATTTCGGGCGGCGCACTGGCTCAAGTGCCCTACCAGCGGCCGGCGACTCCGCCAGCGCCACGACGAGTACAGATGGGGCAGCCTCGCGGCGCAAATCGCTTAGCAAAGATCGTGCCGAGGAATAAAATCGCCGGTCCTGCCAAAGGCCAGCGCGGCGGCGGAGTGCCGAGGCGGGGAAGACGAAATAAAAATGGTTCCAAGTGACCCGTTAGTCAGCTCGTCCTCCAGCCGGCATGCACGGCCAGAACATGGCATCCGGATAACGGCGTGACGTTGGGCCTTTTGCTCCCCGCTGCCGGTTTTACCCAGCATCGGATCAACGCTCCGGGCGCGTCCGCTGTCCCGTTCCGGTAGAAACCCGTCTCTCGATACGGCCTTTCGCTCTCCGTCAGCGACGACTTACCTTGCGGCAAATCTCCGCGGCCGGGTCAACGTTCCTGGCCTGCATCTTCGAAACGATTCCGAAATTTTTCTCAGCCCGTTCGGTTGCGAACTCCCGCCCCCGTTTGGCTTTTTATAGCCGCTCGGGGTGCGATCAGTGCTCGCCACCCGTTGCCAAGTCCGATTTCGGAACTCAGCGCCTGTCGTCAGGCCTCCGCTCCCCGTCGGGATTTTTAGATCCCTCCGGCTCGTAGCGCCCAGCCTGATTCCAAACGTTGAGGCTTGCCTTTGCGAGTCGCCCGATTTTCCTTCGCTCCCCGCCGCGCTTGAATAATTACTTATCGCTTTGCGCGTCGGATCATCGTTCCAGATCCGCTACTTCCCGCCAGGCTCGCTGTCCTTCGAACCTCTTGGAACCATAGTCATGATGCTCCTAAGCGCGGTTACAGTCAAGTTAAAAGAGAATGAAAGATGGCATTTCCCTCAAGAAATATCTCTCATTGAATCAGTTATTTATGAAGATCGCTCGGTGGAGGATTTGTGGATAAAACAACTGCTGCTGAATCTGTTTGTGCTATTCCGGCTTAGGGAATACTCCCAGGTGTAGAATCATCCCTGTATCCGTAGCTACCCAAAGATGGTCCCGGTCGGGTCCCGCCATGATGACCGACCTTGCCACCGCCTTATAATCGACCGGCATGTCGGTCCAGGTCTGGAAGTCTTCGCTTTCCAGGATCCTGACTTTGCCTGGGATTGCCGCGGAGTTCATTTTCCCAGTGGGCTCGACGCCGGCGAGGTAAACATGAGGACCGGGATAGAGCGCGGAGTCGATCACGCGCGGAGTCTTTTCGCGAAAGACGCGGTCGATCCCCTCCGCGGCCATGCGGTGCACCTCCGAGGGCCATTGAAACGATTCGTTGAAGCCCATCACGATGAGTCCGTCGGGGCCGGCGTATCGCACGCTGGTCACCAGTCCGAACAGAGGAACGGTCTCCGCTACCCAGGTCGCGCCGCCGTCGCGGGTCTGGGCGATCAGGGTCAAGGTCGGGACTTGCTTGCGTTTCGATGCCTGCTCCGGGTCCATCCAGTCGGGCAGCGAATGGCGAAAGCCGTCCTCGTGGCGGGGCGGCTGGGATCCGCCGACGATCACCCCGCGTTTGGCGTCGGCGAACACAATGTGGGTGTACGCGGTGTAGGCGGGATTGCCCGCCGGTTTCGAGGCGGCGGCTACCGGGTTCCAGGTGCGTCCGCCGTCGACGGTCTCGACGATGGTCTTCTGCAAACCGATGCCGAAGCCGTGCTTCTCATCGAGAAACCAGACGCGCAACAGCAGCCCGATGGTGGTTTGCGGCTCCAGCGTCTTGTCCGGTTTCAACTGCTCGCACAGCCTCTTCCAGTTGCGCCCCGACTCGTCGGTGAACCACACGCCCTTATCGGTGACCATCCAGCCGACCGAATCGTTCAGAAAGAAGATCGACCGCGGATACTCCTTAATGGTTTGGAGCGTCCAGTGCACGCCGCCGTCACTGGTCGAGAGCGATATGTCCCGCTCCCGGCCGCTCGATTTATCGTAAATGGCGCCGATGGCGATGCCTCGCTGAGCGGAGGGAAAGGCGAGATCTGTGATCTCCATTTCCGACCTCAGCTCGTCGTAGAAATATTGAATGGTCCACTTGCGCGCGTCTTTATCTTGAGCAGCCGCGGGGAGGATCAGGGCGCAGCACAAAAGAAAGTTTCGCATTATTCCCGCGGAGCCATCACCAGGTCCATCACGTTCATGGCCCGCAGCCGCACCGGATCGACCACTGCGAGCGCGGCCAGACATCCCACCTGTTCGCCGACGGTGGTTAACAACTCCATTTCGCCGCCGGTGTGAAAATGCGGCTGGCGATGCTGGACGTTGATCACGCCCGCGACCCGGTTGCGCACGATGACCGGGGCCGAAAGAAACGCCTCAAAGGTGTCCTCCGGCAGATCGGTGAACAGTTTAAATCGTGGATCGGTGTAAGCTTCGCGAGAGATCGAAAGCAGGCGCCGTTCGCGCGCCACCCATCCGGTTAATCCTTCGCCGAGCTTCAACCGCACTTTCCCGATGGTGTCCGGACGCGGATTATTGGATGCGCAGAGCACCAGCTCCTGACCCTCCAGCAAGTAGAGCAGGCACGAATCGCAACCCATGAATTCGACCACCAGGTCGACCACGCCACGAAACGATTCGGCGAGGCCGATATCGCGTACCATGGAACGGGAAATTTTTTGCAGGAGACGGAGCTGCTGCTCCGTATGCTCGAGCCGCGACTCCAATTCTTTGAAGCGGGACACCGGACTTATTATCCCAGATTTGGGCTGGCCGCTAACGCCTCTGCGACATCACCACCCGCAGGACGTGATTGATGCGCGTGGAGTAGCCGGCGCCGAATTGCCGGAGCCATTGGAAGACGTCGGCAGCTTTACGTCGCTTCCCACGGATTGATGACACCCACGCCTGCCCTCTCGAAATCAGTACGATCACGCGTCACAACCGTAAGACCGTGGTGAATCGCTGTTGCGGCTATGATCAGATCTGGCTGCGAGAAGGTGTGGCCTGTCTTGCGACCTTCTTCCACCACAAGCCTCCACCTGAACATGATGTCTTCGGTAACCTCCAAATCCGGCCTTCAAACATGGGCCGTATCCGGTCGGTGAGCCAGCGATTCAGTTCGTCGCGGCGGCTGCTCCCTTCATGCGGAAGCTCGATGCCGAAGCGAAGCTCGGCAAGCGTTACTACGCTGATATAAAGCTCATCAAGCGGACGGCCGGCAATAAAGGCCAGCACCTTCGGCTCGGGCTTTAACCGGCGCAATTCGGATAGGACGTTGGTGTCGAGCAGCCATGCCATCAGAACGTAGCGTCACGGACCGGCATGCGAAAGCGGGCAGGCTCAATTTCGATTTCCCGATAGGGGGATGCCTGCATGGCCGCGATCAGATCGGCGCCCTTGCGGTTAGCCGCTGTCGAGGGTTTTGCATCTCTCACCGGCGACGCTTCCAAGGCATGCATGAGTGCGTCCTCGACGCTTTGAAACCCGCCGGTTTTCATGCGCTCCATAATCAGCGCTTCAAGCTCCGGTCTGTGAATTTCTATGGTCACTGCGACGCACTCCATCTTCATGTTGGCACATTGCGACCCGCGTCACCACACGACGCGCGCGGCATGGGTCCGCTTCGCGGGGCGTCTAATGCGGGACAGTACACGCAATCACCATTTGGGCCGCGCCCCCGAAAACTCTCTTATGTTGGCACAATTGCGGCCCGCATCACCATACGACGCGCACGGCATACTGTTCGATTTCCGGGTCTGGCGTAAGAATCGTCATCCCATGGACGATGGCTTGCGCAACCAGCATCCGGTCGAATGGATCGGCGTGGAGCGCCGGTAGCCTGCCTGCGTGGAGAGCGGATTCCTCATCAATATCCAGTGACGCAATGCCGCTCGCATCGCGGACCATCGGTACGAAAATATCCGGCCGTTGAGGAAGAGGAAGGCGGCCGGCGGCATACTTGATTCCGATTTCCCAAGCCGAGGCGACGCTCAGGTAACATTCGTTGTTCCGATCCAAAAGGACGGCGGTAGCGGCCTTGCTCAGCCGCCGGGATTCAGAAGCGAACCAGAGAAATGTGCACGTGTCCACCAGAAGTTTCATTTGCCGCGAAAGGCCTTAAGGATCTCCTCGGGCAAGGGCTCGAAGAACGAATCCGGAACCACGAATTGGCCCTTGGCTACGCCGATCCGCGGCTCACGGACCGGCTTCTTGCGAAGCAGCCGGAGTTCCGCCACCGGCTGATTGCGCTTGCAAAGCACCAATGCCTCGCCGGGCGTCAGTTCGGCCAAATAGCGAGACAGATTGGTTTTCGCGTCGTGAATATTGACTCGCTTCACGATCATATTGTGAATCAGAAAGTAAACTAAGTCAATAGCCCAAGCCGGTTGGCAGCCGGCCGCGGGTTCAAAGCCCCGGCCCCTCAATCCGCCGCGCACCCCTTTGCGTATACACTATTTGAGGCGCTTGGTGCGCCCCTTATGCTCTGGAAACTGCTGCCGGTGGGGCTATCTTACGCCTTGCTGCAAGTTGCGCTGCGCTTTAAGGACGATGGCGGTCTGGCCAAGCGTTTGAAGGATCGCGACCCCCGTGCGATGTCGGACCTTTACGATCGCTACGGGCGGCTGGCGTATTCGCTGATATATCGCGTGGTGCGCAACACGGGAGCAGCCGAGGATCTGGTGCAGGAGACGTTCTTACGGGTGTGGAACCGGGTGCAATCCTTCGATGAAACTCGCGGCGCGCTGGGGCCGTGGGTGCTGACGGTGGCGCGCAATCGAGCGATCGACTACCTGCGCTCGGTGGACGGGAAAATGTCGGCCGGGGCTTTGGAACTGGATCGCCTGGAAACTCCGGGGATGTTTTCCAGCTTCGACGACGGCGCGTTGACGCTCGATCGCGCGCGGATCCTCAAGAACGCCTTCGAAAAGCTGACGCCCACGCAGCGGCAGGTGATTGAGCTGGCCTATTACGAAGGCCTTTCTCAAACCGAAATGGCGGAGCGGATGAATCAGCCGCTGGGGACGGTGAAGACCTGGGTGCGGAGCGCGCTGAAGGCTCTTCGCGACGACCTGGCGGGGGAGGCACTGGCATGAACCCTTGCCAGGACTTCCACGACGATTTCGAATTGTATGCCCTGGGCGTGCTCGATCCCGAGCAGAAAGCGGAGATCGACGCCCATCTGCGGACCGGGTGCGCGACCTGCGAGGCCGCGCTGAAGGACGCGCTGGCGGTGAACGCGATCCTGATGAGCATGGCGCCGGACGTGGTGCCTCCGGCTCGCGTGAAGCGGCGTGTGCTGGCGGGCGTCGGCGTGCAGCGGATGAGCTGGAGCTGGCTGGCGGCGCTGGCCGCCGCGTCGATGCTGGTGGTGGCGTTGTGGCTCAGCGTGCAGGAACGGTCGCGCGCCTCGGAGCTGGCGCAGGCGCGGCACACGCTGCTTCAAGTCAGTTCGCAGCGCGACCGGTTGCTCCAGGCGCTCAGTTTCCTGGACGATCCTTCGACGGTTCCGGTCAGCTTCGGAAAAGGGCAGCCGCTGCCGCCGCGGGGCAACGTGTTCGTGCATTCAAAACTGGGCGTGCTGCTGATCGCGTCCAACCTGCCTCCGGCGCAAGCGGGCAAGACCTATGAGATGTGGGTGATTCCGAAAGGCGGCTCGCCGCGTCCGGCGGGGTTGTTCCAATCGGAAGGCGGCGGGACGGCGATGCACATTCTCTCTGGTCCACTGGATGTGGGAACGTTAGGCGCGGTCGCCGTGACGCTCGAACCCGAAGCCGGTTCGCCAGCGCCGACATCACCGGTGATTATTCTCGCGCCTCTCGCGGGGCCGTAGATCATTTGCCGATGCAGAAGGTGGAAAAGATGCGGTTCAGAATATCGTCCGCCGTAGTCGCGCCGGTAATCGCATCGATGGGGCGCAGCGCCGCGTAGAGATCGAGCAACAGCATCTCATGCGGGATGCCGAGCGTGTTCGCCGCCAGCGCCTGCTCCAGCGCCTCTCCGGATTCACGCAGCAAT
>JBEKOZ010000118.1:0-9718 GCA_049521275.1 Bryobacteraceae bacterium
GCCCGGCCTGGAATTGCTGATCGGGGGTCAGCGCGGAGACGTCGACGACGGTGTCCGAGCCGTTCGGACCGTTGGGGCAATTGCCCCCGGCGCAGGGCACGGGGCCGGCGACCAGTCCGCTATCGTAACGCCAGTTGAAGCTGACCCATGGGCCCCTCTTCCAGGGCTGATATTGCAAATGGGTGGTCTGGTTGAACAGTTCGTCGTGATCGATGCGGAATACTCCACCGGCGGCTCCCGGAGTGGCGCCAATGCCGCTGATCTGCGGTCCGAAAAAGCGGGCCGCGACACTCGACGTGACGACGTAGGCCGTCAGGCCGTGGAAGTTCGGCATGCTGGCGCGGATGGCGTAGCCGGGGATTTTGGAGCTCTCCCATTCGATCGGATAGGTGATGGGCGTTGCGCCCAGAACGCTGAAGTCGAAAGCCTTATGCGTATATTTCCAGATATATTCTCCATCGATTACCAGGAAGCGTCCGAAGGCCTGCGAGAGGCCGGCGTGGAACTCATTGCGATGGCCGGGGCTCAGGGCCGGCGCGTTAGGGACGCAGGCGCCGCCGGGGACGGTGGTCTGGATCGCATTCAGCACGGGATCGGTGCATCCGATGCTGGCGAGAATCAGATTCTCGTTGAAAGGTGTCTCCATGGTGCGTGCGTAGGAGACGCGCAACACGGTGCTGGTGGGCTTGATGTTGTAGGCGACCCCGACGCGAGGCTCGGCCGCTTTGGCAATGGCGATGCCGTTGTATATGTCGCCGCGGAGGCCGAGGTTGAAGTTCCAGTTCTTTAGCGTGATGGAATCCTGGATGTACATGGACAGCAGTTTGACGTCGGTATGGCCGTTCCAGGTGTAGTGGCCGCTGGTGGAGTTGGGGCAACCGTCGGAAGCCGGCAGAGTGCCGGTTCTGGTGAGGTCGTAACAGCCCAGCAAAGAGATGAAAGAGGGGTTCGGGGAGAGAGTTCCGGTGCAATTATTCGGATCCGTCAGCGAGGGGCTGGTGAACGGGCTGCCGTCGGAGTTCAAACAGACCGCGTTCGCGGTGGGATCGACGATGGCGATGGTGTCGTTCTCGGTGAGCAGGGTCGATTCATAATTGGCTCCAATTTTCAGGTTATGAATGCCACGCACGTAGGAGATGCCGGCGCGCGTGCCCAAATCGGTCAGCCTGCGATTCTGCCCGACGGTTTGCGATTCCAGGTCCGGAGTGTAGTCCGCGAAAGGATCGCGGCTGGGATAGTAGTTATATTGATCCTGGCGCGCCCAGACCCCGAACGTGAAAATCGTGTGGGAGTTGATGAGACGGGTCCAGGTTGGCGCGAGATTAAAGGTCCGAATCCTGGAAACCTGATCCTGCGAGCCGACGGGCAGACCATCGGGGCCGAGACCTCCGTTATTGACGATGAGACCGTTCCAGGCGGTCGCGTTTTCGGCGTCGAAAGAGTTCGGCGTCTGGAACCAGGAGCGGGTGAATTGAAAGCCCAGGTTGACACTGTCGGCGGAGGAGAGCCTGAGATCGACGCGGTCGAAAATGTTCTGCTCGTTGCCGTGATCGTGCATCACGGTCCACTCCGGGCCATCGAGAAAACGGCTGGTATCGAGTCCATTGATGGCGATGAAGTTGCCAAATCTCTGGTTGCCGTAAGCAAGATTGACGGCTCCATTGCTGGAATTGAAGCTGCCGTATGACGCGGTGATGTCGCCATGAGGCTGGGTGACGCCGAGACCGGAGCGCGTGGTGGCCACGATTACGAGGCTGGTTTTGCCGCCATATTCAGCGGGAGGCGCGCCCTCGATCACCTCCACCGACTGCACGGCGTCGACGGGGAGCTGGTTGGAGAAGACCTTGCTTTGCTGGTCGGTAATGGGCTGGCCGTCGATCGAAAACGAGTTGGACGCGTGGTCGCCCAGTCCGTGGAAGAGGCCGTTGGAATCGGCAGCGACGCCCGGGGAGGCGAGGGTGATCAACGAGCTGAGAGTTGAGGAGGCGCTTTCGAGCGGGAGCTTGTCGAAGAGCACGCGATCGATGTCGGTGTGGGTGGTGGGATCCATTTCGACGAGGTCGCCGCCGGTCTCAGAGACGGTCACGGTTTCGGTGGCCACGCCGACCTTCAGGGTGATTTTGATTTCCTGCGGCACCGAGGAGCGAATGTTCAGATCCTGGCGGGAGGCCTGAAATCCTTGCGCGGTCGCGGTGGTGTGGTAGTTGTTGAAGGGAATGTTATCGAACTCGAAGTTTCCCTGCGCATCGGTTTGCGTGGTGCGGTCGTATTGCGAGACGGGGTTCGCGATTTCAATCGTAGCGCCTTTGATCACGGCTCCAGAAGGGTCCAACACTGTTCCACGGATGGTTCCGCCGCTGCTGGTGGATTGGGCGGAAGCGTGGGAGCCGATGAGCAGGCATAGAGCGGGCACTGCGAGGACTGTTCTCATAATCGACAGTATGGAGGGAGAGTTCTTGCGCGCCTAAGGATTACTTACGAGCGGTCAACACTTTGCGATGGGCGGGAGATTCGATGGGGTGAGCGGGTCCGCATGCTGACGCATGGCGGTTCAGGGGCACGAAAGCCGCTCCACTGAAAATAGGGGGTGGCCCGTTGATTTCGCGTTGGGCAGGCGTCGAGACGAGTCTCGACGCGGCACGCAAGGGTGCGTGCGCCACAAGAATGCGGACATTAGTGTTGCAACAGGCGGCGGATGTTGTGGGCCTGACGCTTACTGACCACAAATTCCTGCTGATTGCTGAGCGTCAGCATCCAGCGATGGCTGGTGACGGCGGTCATCTGCCGGACGTGATTGGTGTTCACAATGGCGTTGCGGTGGACACGCTGGAAGGTCGATGGGGGCAGGTTCGATTCGACCGATCGCAGGCTCTGCGAGGCCAGAAAACGGCGCTTGGCGGTGATGATCCAGACCAGCTCCCTTTCCGCCTGGATGGCGAGGACTTCATCGAAATCGAGCAGGAAGTAATCGCGGCCGATGCGTCCCACCATTTTGCGGGAGCCCGGCTCGGATATTTTCGCCAGGCTGCGGGCGATTTCGCGGGGCTTGCCGAGCAGGTCCCGGGCGCGTTCGATGGCCTTCTGCAAGCGCTCTCCGCTGACGGGCTTGAGAAGGTAATCGATGGCTCCCGCTTCAAATGCTTCGATGGCGTGCTGATGGAATGCGGTCACAATGACGATCACGGGCAGGCGCGGGCCGCTGAGGCGGCGGACGACTTCGAAGCCGTCGAATTGGGGCATCTGGAGGTCGAGAAATACGAGGTCGGGCCGCAGATCGAGGATCATGCGCAGAGCTTCCGGCCCGTTGCGCGCTTCGCCGATCAGGTCTATGGTGGACAGGAGGGTCAGTTCCTCGCGCAGGATCTGGCGGGCGACGGGCTCGTCGTCGACAATCAGCGTTTTCATGGCCCGATCCATCCTATTCGTATACTTGGTTTCGGGCGCCGGACCGAGGAAATAATGATGGGCGGGTTCCAGAAACAGGCGGGCGGGTGACATTTGAACATGAGCGGACGGGCAACGTAGCGAGACCGTATGGACCCACTGGTCAGATTTAGCGCTCTGGTTCGCCAGGGATTGCGATTTCGGCGGCGATTCGAGGAGGCGAAACGGGAGACCGGCAGCGGCGTCGCGTGGTATCCCTACGATTGCTTCGCCAACTTGTTCTACTTGCAGAGGCTGATGCGCACGGCTGGGTTGTCTCTCGAGGAGATGGTCGATGGCAAGACCGTTCTGGACGTGGGCGCGGCTGATGGCGCGCTGAGCTTCTTCTTCGAATCGCTCGGATTCGCGGTGAACGCGATGGATTGCTCGTCGACGAATATAAACCGCATGCAAGGCATGCGGCTGCTGGCGGAACATTTCCATTCGAAGGTCCGGATCGAGGACACCGATATCGACCGGAGGCTTTGCCTCTCAGATCAGCACGGGCTGGCTTTGTTTCTGGGCACGCTCTATCATCTGAAAAATCCGTTCTCGGTACTCGAGACGCTGGCGGAGCATTCGCGATTTTGTTTTCTCAGCACGCGCGTGGCGCGGTGGAGTCCCGACCGTCGGTTGCGGCTCGACGAGGCTCCGCTCGCTTACCTGCTGGATAAGGCGGAGTGCAATGAGGACTCGACCAATTACTGGGTGTTTTCGCCGCCCGGATTGCTTCGGCTGGTGGAGCGCAGCGGCTGGCAGGTGTGCGCGTCGGCCAATTCGGGGGCGTCCGATTCGGATCCGAGCTCGGCGATGGGGGATGAGAGGGCGTTTTTGCTGCTGCGAAGTTTCTGACATTCGTTGCTCTCGGCCTCGGGCCTCAAGCCGATAAGCGACCATATCGGGTCAGGTGACCGTGGGACGTTACCGGCACGGCGCCGCCTGACGCCGAACGTTCTGCCGGCCATCGCTAAAGATTGGCCGGGCAACTGCCAGAGTAAGGACAAGAAAGGTACCGCTATGGCATCACAGTTGGCACAGGAACCAGGAGTTCGGTCTCACCCGCCGAGGGGCAAAAGGCTCGCAAACTCCCACAAAGAGAAGAAGACCGCTGGAACCATTCTGCTGGTGGAACACCATCGGCTCTTTCTCAAACTCATCAAGGGAATACTGGAGAAAGCGAATTTCGAGGTGCTTCCCGCCAGCAACCCGAAAGAGGCGAAGCAGATCGAAGCCGAATTCCAAGGAACCATCGACCTGCTGCTGAGTGAGGTGATGATGACGCCGGATTTGCTGGGAACGCGACTCGCCAAGCATCTGAAGGAGCGGAGGCCTAAGATGCGGATCCTGTTGATGTCCGCTTACCCCGGTGGAGAGCTGCTCATTCTCAATTACGGCTGGCACTTCATTGGACATCCATTCATGGCAAAAGCTTTGGTGAGCAGAGTTAAAGAGGTCTTGAGCAGCAGGATACGCGAGCAGGGCGCCGACCATTTCGACACCAGGAAGGCAACATCGTTACCGCACGTGCGTTCGAAATCCGCTCTTAACTAGTGGGCTGTGGGGCGGGCTATTGAGCCGGGCTCTCTCGGAGCAAGAACACAGTGCCGCTCCGGAGAGCGGCTGCCGGCTCAATAGCGCGCCCCACGTGCCGATCAGTGCGTCATGGCATCAGGTTGCGAAAGGAGAGGCGGGTTATAATCAACACTGGAGGCTAATGAGCAAAGAAGATAGCATTGAAGTAACTGGGACTGTTGTTGAGAAATTTCCGAGCGGCCTGTTCAGCGTGCAGCTGGACCAGGAACGCACCGTGCTTGCGCACTTGGCGGGCAAGCTCCGGCGCAATCGCATCCGCGTCCTGGCGGGCGATCGCGTGACCCTGGAGCTTTCGCCTTACGATCTGACCAAGGGCCGCATCACTTATCGTCATAAGTAACATTGAAAGTCTTATTCGTCTTCGGCACGCGCCCTGAGGCGATCAAGCTGGCTCCCGTGATTCGATGTCTGCGGGAGGATTCACGCTTCGACACGCGAGTGGCGGTGACGGCGCAGCATCGCGCGATTCTCGATCAGGTACTGGCCGCATTTTCCATTGCGCCGGATTACGACTTGAACATCATGCAAGCGGGGCAGACGCTGGCCGAATCGGCGTCGAGGATTCTGGCGGCGCTTGAACCGGTGCTCGATCGCGAGCGGCCCGATTGCGTGATCGTGCAGGGCGACACGACCACCACATTCTGCGGAGCGCTGGCGGCATTTTATCAATCGATTCCGGTGGCGCACGTGGAAGCGGGAATGCGCACCGGCGATGTGCGGCAGCCGTTTCCCGAGGAAATGAACCGGGTGCTGACCTCGCGCCTGGCGACGCTCCATTTCGCGGCGACCGAATGGGCGGCGGAGAATCTGCGGCGCGAGGGAGTGGATCCCGCGAACATTTTCGTGACCGGAAATACCGGCATCGACGCCGTGCTAGCGGTGCGAGACGCGCTTCCGGCATTTGAGGCGGGCGCCAGAAAGACGATCGTGGTCACGGCGCACCGGCGCGAAAGCTTCGGCGAAGGATTATCCGGCATCTGCCGTGCGCTGCGGAGACTGGCGGAACGCGGCGACGTGGAGATCGTTTATCCGGTCCATCCGAACCCGCACGTGCAGGCGGCGGTGAACCGGCATCTGCGCGATGTTCCGAATATCAAGTTGATCGAGCCGCTGGAGTATGTCGCGTTTGTCGATCTGATGCGCCGCGCGCACATCCTGCTGACCGATTCGGGAGGCATTCAGGAAGAAGGTCCTTCGCTGGGCAAGCCGGTGCTGGTGATGCGCGAAAAAACGGAGCGGCCGGAGGCGATCGCGGCGGGAACCGCGCGGCTTACCGGCACCGATGAAGCGACCATCGTGGCCGAAACGGCGCGCCTCCTGGACGATCCGGAAGAGTACCGGCGGCGCGCGCGCATCGATAATCCTTACGGCGACGGGAGCGCAAGCGCTCGAATTCGCGAGGCGCTATTGACCCGCTTTTCACAAACTTAGCGGTTTCATCCGGGCTCGGACGCGGTTGGGGCGGCTACACTCGGGCGAAATGAGAACAATGCCAGTCTCCATAAAACTTCGGCGGTGGGCCGCGGAAGGCGATCTGCTGCGGCAGCTCTCGGACCGGGTGGTGGGTCAGCCGCAGGCGCTGACGCAGATTGTCCCATACGTGCACATGCACGAGGCGGGACTGGCTCCGGAAGGCCGTCCAGTAGGCGTTTTCCTGCTGCTCGGTCCCACCGGAACCGGGAAGACGCGGACCGTGGAGGTGCTGGCGCAGACTCTGCATGGCAGCGAGAAGCACATGCTGAAGGTGGACTGCGGGGAGTTCCAGATGGAGCACGAGGTGGCGAAGCTGATCGGCGCGCCGCCGGGATACCTGGGGCATCGCGAGACGCAGCCGATGCTGTCGCAGCAGAAGCTCAACGGCGTGACCAGCGATCAGTGCAGCTTGTCGCTGGTGCTGTTCGACGAGATCGAAAAAGCCGCGCCCAGCATGACGCGGCTGCTGCTGGGCGTGCTGGATAAAGCGGCGCTGCGGCTGGGCGATAACGCCACGGTGAGTTTTGAACGAACCATCATCTTCCTGACCAGCAACCTGGGGTCGGAGGCGATGCGCAAACAGCTGCACCCGGATTTTGGATTCGAGAGGATGGTGGACGGGCCCAGAGATTCCGCGAAAAAGCTGGAAGCCATCGGCATGAACGCGGTGAAGCGCAAGTTTTCTCCGGAGTTCGTGAACCGCATCGACGCGGTGATCACCTATCAGCCGTTGAGCGCGAAATCGCTGGCGATAATCGTCGACCAGCAGATTGAAGCATTGGAACTGCACATTGCCCGGCGGCTGCTGGACCGGGCGTTCGAAATCGACGTGAGCGACGGCGCCCGGGCCTTCCTGCTGCTGAAAGGGACCAGCCAGGAGTACGGCGCGCGGGAGCTGAAGCGCATCCTTCTGCGGCACGTGACGCAGCCGGTGGCGGCGATGGTCTCGGCGGGCGCGATCCTGCCGGGGGATGTCGTGCACATCGAGGCGGAGGAGGATGGGTTGACGCTGACGGTTCTATGATGGAGATATGGCGAGGCGACTTAAGTTGAAGGATGTGACTCCGCGAGCCTGCGCGCTTCGGCTCGGCGCGCTGGGAGGAACCATGCCGAACCTGGAGCCGATTCGTCGAAGGCGGTCGAAAGTCGCCAAACCACGGCCGGCGAAAACTGCCTGAAGGCTATCCGGCGATGCCCCGGTGGAGTAGAATGATCGTGTCGAATTTCCACGATCATGCTTCACCCCAGCGAATCCGATCTGCAACAATACGTAACCGGACAACTGACGGAGGCGGATGCTGCTGTCGTACAAGCTCACCTGGAGGGATGCGAGGAATGCCAGCTCCGCTTGGCCGAAGTTGCCCTTCAAGCGCAGTGGAAGGATACGGAACTGCGGAGGGAACCGCGCGTGCCCGTCAATCTCGTGGGACGGCTGAAGCTGCTTGATCCCGTCACGTCCGTCGGTCCTCCGCATGACGTGCGGGTCGTCGAGATCTCGAGGAGCGGTCTGAAGATCCGGACGCCCCGTTTCCTGATCCCGAAAACGTTGGTGCAGATTGTTTTCGACGGCAAACCGGTGCTCGGAGAAGTGCGCTATTGCGCGAAAGTGGATTCCGAGTATCTAGCGGGCATCAAACAGATCCAGAATTTCCCTGGCGCTTCATGATTCCTCGCCTTTCGTTGATGGAGATGGCCTCTCGGGCGCGCTCCGGCGCGGTGTCTTCGCTCGAACTGGTCGACGCGCATCTGGACCGGATTGAAGCGGTGAATCCGCACTATAACGCCTTCACGATGGTGCTCGCCGAGCAGGCCCGGGCGTCGGCCCGGCGCGCCGATCAGGGATTGAAAATGGGCCTGCTGCACGGCGTGCCGGTCACATTGAAAGATAGTTTCGACGTGGCGGGATTGACGACGCGGCTCGGCAGCTATTTCGCGCCGGAGGAGCCGGCGGCCGCGGATTCCGCCGTCGCCCGACGCTTGCGCCGCGCCGGCGCGATCCTGCTGGGCAAGACCAACACGCCGGAATTTCTGGCCAGCTACGAAACTGATAATTTCATCACCGGACGCGCGAACAATCCCTGGAATGTGGAGCGCACCCCGGGCGGATCGTCGGGTGGGGAGGCGGCAGCCATCGCGAGCGGCTGTTCCCCGGGTGGAGTGGGCAGCGACGGAGGAGGCTCCATCCGGGTGCCTGCGCATTTCTGCGGCATCGCCGGATTGAAGCCGACGCCGGGGCGCATTTCACTGATCGGGCATCAGCCGTCTGAAGCGTCGCTGGGCATCGCCGCGGCTGGTCCGATGGCGCGATCCGTCGCCGACGTGCGGTTGTTGTTCGAGGTGCTGGCGGGGTATGACGCCCGCGATCCACGCAGCGCGCCGGTGGAGCTTCGGCCACCCGATAAAGAACGCTCGCGCATCGGAGTGTTTGAAACATTTTACGGAGCTCCCGCGCAGGCGGCGGTTCGACGCGCGGTGCGCGAAGCGGCCGCCGCGCTCGCCCGCATCGGCTTCCCGGTCGACGAATTCCAACCCGCGGGCCTGGAGCGCGCGCCGAACTTGTGGAGCTTTTTCTTCGCCGAGCTTCCCGCGCGAGCCGCCAGGGAGCGCATCGCCGGCAGGGAAGCCGAGGCGCACTGGACCTACACCGAGAATCTCGACAAGCTCGCCGAACGGCCGCCGGCTTCCGGTTGGCAGGTGGTCGAAGCGATCGCGGCGCGCGACGCCATGCGGCGCGGCCTGGTGGAGCAAATGGAAGACGTCCCCTTTTTGCTCATGCCCGTATCGAGCATCGTGGCGTTCCCTCATCGGGAACGCAGATTCGCCACGGAATCGAAAACCGTCGGATTATTCCAGGCGATGATGCCGTCGACGGCCTTCAATCTGTTGGGATTCCCGGCTCTGGCTGTGCCGTTCACGCTGGACGAAGAGGGGATGCCCGTGGGCGTGCAGATTGTCGGGCGTCCCTGGGAAGAAGAAGCGTTGCTTGCACTGGGCGTTGCGCTCGAAGACGCGCGCGGCCCATTGCAAGCTCCTCCAGAGCCGTAGTGTTCTGACGAACCCTTGGGTGAGGCAGCCCCCCTGGACCGCGGCCGACGCCGGCGTCGGCCTTCATTTGAGGACGTTCCGAAAGCCGGACCTGGGGTCCGGCGCGGACGAGGGCGTCCGCCCCACTCCTGTCGGTATACGAACTTCAGAAACAGGAGACTAGTAACTGATTAAACCTGCTATT
>JBEKOZ010000119.1:0-9692 GCA_049521275.1 Bryobacteraceae bacterium
GTTTTGGAAGCGGCCTGCTGGCTTTTCCGCATGGGATCTTTATCGACAAGGCGGACAATATCTGGATCGCCGACGGCCAGGCGAGAGGCGCCACCACGACAGGGCACCAGGTGTTCAAGTTCAACCAGGACGGCAAGGTATTGATGACTCTGGGCAAGGCCGGAGTCACCGGCGACGGTCCGGACACGTTCAATCAGCCGAATGCCGTCGCGATCGCGCCCAATGGCGACATCTTTGTTTCGGATGGTCACGATCGCGGGAAAGGAAACGCCCGCGTCCTCAAGTTCACGCCGGAAGGGAAGTTTATCAAGCAGTGGGGAGGACATGGGACCGGTCCGGGACAGTTCGAAGTGCCGCATACGCTGGCGTTCGATTCTCAGGGACGCCTTTTTGTCGGCGATCGCGCCAACAACCGGATCCAGATTTTCGACCAGGACGGCAACTTCATCGCGGAGTGGAAACAATTCGGCCGACCCAGCGGAGTATTTATTGACAGCCACGACGTGATCTATGTCGCCGACTCCGAATCGATTGAAAAAGACGGTTACGCCGGCAACAATCCGGGCTTCAAGCGAGGCATCCGGATCGGGAGCGCGAAAGACGGGACGGTGACGGCGTTCATTCCGGACCCGACGCCCGGCCTCGGTCCGACCAGCGGAGCCGAAGGCGTGGGAGCCGACGGCAAGGGGACGGTCTACGGCGCCGAGGTGCTGCAGAAGGGCGTGAAGAAATACGTCAAATGAACGTAGTACAATTCATGACAACCAGGAGGTGTCCACGATGACCCAATCTACTAGACGTACTTTTCTAGGAGCAGCGGCCGCCGCGGCGGCGATCGCCGCGCCCCGCTCGACGAATAAGGCTCCCGGCGTGTCGACCGAGAAATGCATTTTCTATGTCGCCGCCTGCACGCCTTGCGACAAAAATTTGAGGTTCGACGAGGGTGTCTACAAAGACATGATGGCGTACTTCAAGGATCAGGGCGCCGATGGCGTGGTGGTGACGGGCACCACGGGCGAGTACCCTTCGTTCTCGCCGGCGGAACGGAAAAAGATCCAGGAGACGGCTCTCAAACACAGGGCCGGCCTTTCGATCATCGTCTCGTCGGGCACTCCGAACTTCCCCGAGACGATCGAGTTGTCCCAGCACGCCGCAGCCAACGGAGCGGATGGGCTGCTGATCATCCCGCCGTTCTATTACAAGAAGCCGCCGCTCGCGGGATTGACGAAATATTATTCGCTGATCTTCGATCAGGTGAAAATTCCCATCAATCTCTATCACATTCCCGGCACCAGCGCCGTCCCCGTCACAGCCGAGCTGCTGCACAGCCTGGAACATTATCCGAACCTCGCGGGCATCAAGGATTCCAACGGCGACGTGCCGGAGTATGAGATGTACCTCAAGGAGTTTCCCAAGCTCAACATGAGGACCGGCACGGGCAACAATCTCAAAGCCGCGCTCCAGGCCGGGATGGGCGCGATTCTGGCGGAAGGAAATCTTTTCACCAAGCGAATCGCGAACGTGTTCGCGGCGCATCGCGCGGGGAAAGACATCGACGGGCCTCTCGAGACGCTGCACGCCGCGCAACTGGCGTTCCGGTCGACGCAGACGGGCTCTTACGGCCCCATGAAGTATGCGCTCAGCCTGCTGATGGGCTCTCGCCAGACGTATCAGCGGCCGCCGCATCTCGACGTCACCGACGAGCAGAAGGCGCTCATCAAGACCAAGCTCGACGAAATCAAGCAGATGGCCTAGGCGCCAGGAGAAAACCACGTATGTTTCGAATGACGCCGGTCATCGCCGGAATCGCATTGCTAGGACTGTCCGCATCGGCACAGAAGAATAAGGAAGGCGAGTGGCCCAGCTACGCGGCCGACCTGGCGGGCACCCGATACCGCCCTCTCGATCAGATCAACGCCTCCAATTTCAGTAAGCTCGAAATCGCTTGGCGCTTCAAGACCGACAGCATCGGCAACCGGCCCGAGTACAAACTCGAAGGCACGCCGCTGATGGTGAACGGCGTGGTCTACACCACCGCCGGATCGCGCCGCGCGGCCATCGCACTCGATGCCGCCACCGGCGAACTTCTCTGGCTACACGGCGAACATGAGGGAGAACGCGGGGCGGCGGCTCCGCGCCAGCTCTCCGGTCGAGGGCTCGCGTACTGGACCGACGGCAAGCAGGAGCGCATTCTCTACGTGACTCCGGGCTACCGCCTGATCTGCCTCGACGCGAAGACCGGCCAGCCGGTGGTTTCGTTCGGCAAGAACGGCGTCGTGGATCTGAAGCTCGACGACGATCAGGTGATGCAGCCCGATCTGACGACGGGAGAAATCGGACTCCAGTCCGCGCCCGTTGTTGCCAAGGACACTATCATCATCGGCGCGGCGTTCCGCGAGGGCATGACGCCGAAGAGCATGCGCAACAACAAAGGTTTCGTGCGCGGATTCGACGTCAGGACCGGCAAGCGCCTGTGGATTTTCCACACCATTCCGATGAAGAACGAGCCCGGCTATGACACTTGGGAAAAAGGATCGGCGGAATACACCGGCAACACCGGCGTGTGGACGCAGATCACCGCCGATGAACAGCTTGGGCTGGTTTATCTGCCGGTTGAATCGCCCACGGGCGATTATTATGGCGGCCATCGCCCCGGCAATAATTTGTTTGGCGAAAGTCTGGTCTGCGTTGACCTGAAGACCGGTCAGACCAAATGGTATTACCAGCTGGTGCACCATCCCTTGTGGGACATGGATATTTCCTCGGCGCCGATTCTGGCCGACATCAACGTGGATGGCCGCGCCATCAAGGCGGTCGCGCAGCCCAGCAAGCAAGGTTTTCTGTATGTGTTCGACCGCATCACTGGCAAGCCGGTCTGGCCGATCGAGGAGCGCCCCGTCGAGAAGGGCACCGTTCCGGGCGAATGGTACGCGCCTACTCAGCCGTTTCCGACGAAGCCGCCGGCCTACGCGCGCAACGGCGTGACGCCCGACGACCTGATCAACTTCACGGCAGCCATGCACGATCAGGCGTTGACCAATGTCGCGAAGTATCATATCGGGCCCGTGTTCACGCCTCCGGTCGAGAGCAAGATTGACGGTCCGCTCGCGACCCTCACGCTCGGCACGGCGAGCGGCGGAACCAACTGGCCGGGCGCGTCCTACGATCCCGAAACGCACATCGTCTACGCCTACGCGTGCAACGCGTGCCTGACGCCGATCGGCCTGATGCGTCCACCCAAGACGCTGTCGGACATGGATTTCGTGGCCGGCACCGCGGGTCGCGAAGTGGTCAACAGAGCCGGGCCTGGAGAAGGCGCCGGAGCAGATTCTCCGATGCCGTCACGCGCGCCCACCCCGGGTCGAGGGGGTCGCGGAGGCGCTGCCGCTCCTGCCGCGGCAGCCGCTGGCGGCCTCACAGGCCTTACCGTGGAGGGGCTCCCGCTGATCAAGCCGCCCTACGGAACCATCTCCGCGATCAGTCTTGATAAGGGCGAGATCGTGTGGACGATCGCGCATGGAGACACGCCGGACGCGATTCGCAACCATGCCGCGCTGAAAGGCCTGACCGTTCCGCGCACCGGCCAGATGGGCTACAACGTCGGCACGCTGATCACCAAGACTCTGGTAATCGCGGGCGAAGGACAGATCACCACCACCGCGGAACATCCGCGCGGCGCGATGCTGCGCGCTTACGACAAAGCGACCGGGGCGGATGCGGGCGCGGTGTACATGCCGGCGCCCGAAACCGGCTCGCCCATGACCTACATGCTGAACGGCAAGCAGTACATCATCATTGCGGTCAGCGGCGGCAATTATTCGGGCGAATACATTGCCTACACGCTGCCGGCCCCGGAATAGCGCATGAGCCTGGTGTTATTCATCGCCATGGCGCTCGCGCAGGACGCCACTCGTTCGGTGTGGGACGGCGTTTATACCGACGAGCAGGCCAGCCGCGGGCAGGGACTCTACAATCAGCACTGCGCGTCCTGCCATGCCGATACGTTGACCGGCGGCGAAATGTCGCCTCCGCTGGCCGGCGGCGACTTCCTGGCGAACTGGAACGGACTCACGCTGGGCGAACTGTTCGACCGCATCCGGACCACCATGCCGCAGAACAAGCCGGGAAAATTGAGCCGTGAAGTCAATGCCGATATCACGGCGTTCATTCTGAACTTCAACAAATTCCCCGCTGGTAAAACAGAGCTTCCTCACGCGACGGAATTTCTAAAAGAGATCCGGATCGAGAGCGAGAAGAAGTAGCCTCGGCCCGTCCGTCCGCATGCTGACGCATGGCGGTTCGGGAGCGTGCTCCACAGGCTGCGGCAAGCTGCTTTCGAGCCACGGAACCGCCATGCGTAAGCATGCGGACGGGCGCCTCGTTCTGCGCTAAAATACTACTCCTGATAGGAGATGTCATGAAATCAGCCGGACTTATTCTCGCCACCGCACTATCCGCATCCACCGTCTTCGCGCAGCCCGCCTATGAAACGGTTTTGAAGAATCTGAAATTCCGCAGCATCGGCCCCGCGACCATGGGGGGACGCATCGACGACATCGCCGTCGTTGAATCGGACCCGCGCATCATTTACCTCGGCGCCGCCGGTGGAGGCCTCTTCAAGACCGTCAACGGCGGCATCACCTGGCAGGCCCTTTTTGAGGATCAGCCGAACCCTTCGATCGGCGACATCGCGATTGCCCCTTCGAACCCCTCGATCGTATACGTGGGCACCGGCGAAGCGAACAACCGCCAGAGCTCCTCGTGGGGAGATGGCGTTTATAAGACCATGGACGGCGGCGCAACCTGGACGCACCTCGGCCTCAAGGAGACGCATCACATCGGCCGCATCGTCGTTCATCCCACCGACCCGAACATCGTCTACGTCGCCGCGAACGGCGATCTGTGGGGACCGAACAAGGAGCGCGGCGTCTTCCGCAGCACCGACGGCGGCGCGACCTGGGCGCAGACTCTGACGATCGACGCCGACACCGGCGTTACCGACATCGCCATCGATTCCGAGAGCCCGAATATTCTCTACGCGGCCGCGTATCAGCATCGGCGCTCGGTGTGGGGCTACAACGGCGGCGGACCCGGTAGTGGACTGTATCGTTCCACCGACGGCGGCGTTCATTGGACCAAAATGACCAAAGGACTGCCCACCGGCGACATCGGCCGCTGCGGGCTGGACATCTATCGCAAGAATACGAACATCGTTTACGCGGTGGTGGAGCATTCGAAGCTGGGCGGCGTCTACCGCTCCGACGATAAGGGCGCAAACTGGACCCGCATGAGCGACACGGACCCGCGCCCGATGTATTTCAGCCAGATTCGCGTCGATCCCAACAACGATCTGAGAATCTGGCTCGGCGGCGTCAACATTTATTTTTCCGAGGACGGCGGCAAGAACTTCGTGCAGTCCCGTTTCGCGCGCGTGCACAGCGACGTCCACGCCATCTGGATCGACCCCGCTAATTCCGATCATGTTCTATCGGGCAACGATGGAGGCATCTGGGTCACCTACGACAACGGACGCAATTGGCGTCACCTGAACAACATCGCGCTGGGCCAATTTTACGAGGTCGCGTTCGACTACCAGAAGCCTTATCACGTGTGCGGCGGACTGCAGGATAATTACTCCTGGTGCGGCCCCAGTTCGAGCACGCAGCAGGACGGCATCGGCAACGAGGATTGGATTACCGTGCAGGGCGGCGACGGATTCTACAGTCGCATCGATCCCACGGACCCCAATATCATCTACGCCGAATCGCAGGACGGCAATCTTTCACGCCGCGATCTGCGCACCAGCGAAGTGAAATCCATCCGCCCGCAGGAAGATAACGACCAGGCGCCGCGCTATCGTTTCCAGTGGAACTCGCCCATGATGATTTCCGCGCACGATCCGAAAACGATCTATTACGGCGGCAACCACCTGTTCAAATCCACGGATCGCGGCGACACCTGGGAGCGCCTGGGCGAAGACCTCACGACCGGCGCCGATCGCAATAAATTGATGATCCTCGGCAAGCTGGTGGATCAGGACACGCTGTCGCGCAACGACGGCGTGGCGGCGTGGCCGTGCATCACCGCGATCGCCGAATCGCCCGTGAAAGCCGGAGTGCTGTGGGTCGGCACCGACGACGGCAACGTGCAGATGTCCCGCAACGGCGGCAAAACCTGGACCAACGTCGTTGGCACCATGCAGGGCGTGCCCAAAGGAGGCTATGTCAGCCGCATCGAGCCTTCGCACAAGGAGGAGGGCACCGCCTACATCACCTTCGATAATCACCGCAGCGCCGACTACGGCATCTACATCCTAAGAACGACAAATTACGGCGACTCGTTCACCATGCTCACACACGGGATTCCTCCCGAGGCCGGAACCGTCCACGTGGTCCGCGAAGATCCCGTGAATACGAACCTGTTGTTCGCCGGCACCGAGTTCGGTATTTTCGTCTCCTTCGACCGCGGCGCCAACTGGCATCGCATGAAGAACGGTCTGCCCACCGTTCCCGTTTTCGATATCCAGATTCATCCGCGCGAACACGATTTGATTCTCGCGACGCATGGCCGCTCGATCTGGATCATGGATAACATCACGGCGCTCGAACAGCTCGACGCGCAAACCGTGACCACCGACTTGAAACTCTTCGATTCGCGTCCCGGGGTCGAGTGGAAGATGGCCAACTACCGCGGCTTCCTCGGATCGGCGCTATTTTACGCGCCCAACGCGCCGCCCGGAGTGCTGCTGGATTACTACGCGAAATCCACTGGCCCCGTGAAGATCACCGTCGCCGACAAATCCGGTAACCAGATTCGCCAGATCAATGCCAGAGCCGAAGCAGGCGTGATCAATCGCGCGACATGGGACATGCGCTTCGACGCACCGGTGCCTCCTGAGACCCCAGGCGGTGGAGGACGCGGTGGTCGCGGAGGCGGCGGACGTGGAGGCCCAGCTTCCGAAGTCGCCGCGGGAGAGCTGACCACTGAATTCGGAGCCGAAGGCGCGGGAGGAGGAGGAGGCGGCGGCGGTGGACGAGGCTTCGGTGGCCCTGGCCGCGGCTCTCTGGTCGATCCCGGCAGTTATGTGGTCACCATCGCCGCCGCCGGAAAAACCGATGCGCGGACGGTCGCTGTCGAGGAAGATCCCCGCGTCCAATTTTCGGACGACGACCGCGCCAAACGGCGCAAGGTGATCACCACCCTCGCCGGAATGACCAAAGAGGCCGATGCCGCCCGCCGCAGGATCGTCGGAATCAATACGGCGCTCCACACGCTGATCGAAAGCTGGAAGCTTCCGAACGCTCCAGCGGTGCCCGACAGCGTCCGGAAAGCCGCCGAAGATTTGATGGCGAAAGTGAAACCAGCGCTCGCCACGTTTGAGAATCCCGCCGGCGGAGGCCGAGGCGGTGGCGGAGCTCCCCCTGGTCCCTTCGTACCGCCTCCAGTGACGCAGAAAATCTCTCGTCTGATGAATTCCCTCGACAACTATTCGGCCGCCCCGACCACTCGTCAAATGGCCGACCTGGCGGAGGCGACGACGCAGCTCCAGACCGGCGTCGCCGAAGTGAATGGCCTATGGGACGAGGTGCCCAAGCTGAACAAGCTGATGCTAGACGCCGGCGTTCCCTATTTCGCCGTCACCCCGGGTCCAGCAGCGCAAGGCGGAGGCCGCGGCGGGAATTAGCGTCCTCGGTCCAGTCCGCATGCTGACGCATGGCGGTTCGGTGTCTGGCCTGAGCGCTAACGGCAGGCTTGGCCCTGAACCGCCACGCGTCAGCGTGCGGACCGGGCTTCCGCCATATGGCAGTATTAACTGCGCTTAAGTAGGCATAACATTGTTCTATGAAGTACACGTTTACCGTGGCAGTAACCTTATGGAGCGCGCTGGCGGCGCTTGAGGGCTCCGGATCACCCGCGATTTCAAGCCTGAAAAAATTGAACGTGGCCGCAGTCGACGCGGACGGCCAGCCGGTCACCGACCTCCGAGCGTCGGATTTTCAGGTTTTCGAGGACGGGAAGCCGAAGAACATTGCGTTCTTCCGATTTACCGGAGGCAGGGCGATTCCAGCGGCGCTGAAGGCGGGCGAATATTCCAACCGGACCGGCGTTCCCGCGCAGGCGACAGTGATCCTGGTCGATCTGTTGAGCGACCGACTCCTGAGCGGCGGGGTGATCGGCAAGGAGATCGGCGATGCGCTCAAGAAGCTGGAATCGGGCAACGATGTGTACCTTTATTTCCTGACCGCGCACGGCGAGGTTTTTCCCGTTCATGGGCTGCCGGAGGCGGGCTCCGAGGAAACGCCGTCGGCCGAGCCGTGGACGCGGAATGCGGGCCCGGTGCTGGATCTGGCGGTGAAGAAACTGGTCACGCTCAAGCCCGTCGACGACCACGATCTCGATATCCGTTTCAAGCAGACCTCCGCTGCACTGGAATCGCTGGGCGGCCAGATCTGGCAGGTTCCGGGACGCAAGAATCTGGTGTGGGTGACGCATGGCGTTCAGCTGATCGGTTATTCCATGTCGGGCGTGCTGATGGATTTTACGCAGCCGGTGCGGCGGATGGCCGAGAAGTTCGAGGAGGGGCAGATCGCGATCTACACGGTGCAGCAGTCCACGCACGGTGCGGCCGAGGACCTGGTGACCTATGGCGGGCAGACCCTGGATATGTTTGCGAACCTCACCGGAGGGCGCGTGTACCGGACGGACGAATCTGGTACGGCCATCAAGCAGGCGATGGCCGACTCCCACGGGAATTACCGGATCGCATATGAATCGGACGCTCTGAACGGAAATGGCAAGCATCACAAAATTAAAGTGACCTGCACTCGCAAGGGCGTGCGGTTGCAGACCGAGCAGGAATTCTACTCGCTGGCGGTGCCGCCATCGGCGGAAGATTTCGAACGCGCGGTATTGGAAGCCGCGGCGGCGAGTCCGCTCGATGCCACCGAGATCGGGCTGCGCGGGAGCCTGGCGCGTGAACCGGGCGCGAACAGTGCGCACTTCGAGCTTCGGATCGCGCCGGAGGACTTGTTGTTGCGGCAGGCGCAGGGTCGCTCTGTGGGTAAGGTGTCAGTGAACATTTCGACCTATGACGCGGAGGACAAAGCAACGGCGCTTCCTCCGAAAACGGTTGAGATCGATCTAGCCGCGGGAGACGGAATCCTGGTCCAGCAGGACGTGCCCATGAACGCGGCCGTTCGGAAGGTCCGGGCTGTAGTGGTGGACAAGGAACTGCGCGCGGCGGGGTCGATTACCATTCCGATCGCGCGGTAGGATCAGAGCCGGAACTTCGACCGCACCAGAATCCACACTTTTTCCCAGGTGGGCACGCGGATGCGGCGCGTCAGCACGTCGTAGTTGGACTCGACGATCTTGTCCAGCAATCGCGAATAAATCCCAATCAGCGCCTTCAACGACGCCCTGCTTTCGGGATGAATCATCGCGACCAGCGGGGCCGACTGGCGGTAGTAGTCGCGCGCGCGATCGGCCTCAAATTCCATGAGCCGCGAAAATCCTTCCGTCGAAACCAGCGTGGCCGGCGAGACGCCGAAGCGCGCGAAATCCTCGGCCGGGATGTACACGCGATCCTTTTCATAATCCTCGCGCACGTCGCGCAGAATGTTGGTGAGCTGGAAGGCGATCCCGCATTTCTCCGCCAGTTCCAGCGCCCGCGGATCGTCAAAACCAAAAAT
>JBEKOZ010000120.1:0-9670 GCA_049521275.1 Bryobacteraceae bacterium
ATACTCGGCGGGCGGCGGCGAAAGCGGCTACATTGCTCCGCATCCGGTGAATCCGAATATTTTTTACGCGGGCAGCCAGGGCGCGCTGCTTACCAGGCTCGATCGGTCGACGGGCCAGATGCGGGACGTCGAGGTTTATCCGCTGTTCTTCTCCGGAATGTCGGCGAGCGTGCTTAAAGAGCGCTGGCAGTGGACCTTCCCGATTGTTTTCTCGCCGCTCGATCCAAACGTGCTCTACACTTCGTCGCAACATTTGTGGAAGACCACGAATGAGGGGCAGAGCTGGCAGATGATCAGCCCCGATCTGACGCGCGCCGATCCGAAGACGCTCGGCGACTCGGGCGGTCCGATCACGAAAGATCAGAACGGACCGGAAATCTACGCGACGATTTTCACCATCGCACCGTCAAGGAGCGATCCGCAAACGATCTGGACCGGCTCCGATGACGGAATGGTTTATATCACGCGCGACGGCGGCAAGAACTGGAAAAACATCACGCCTCCGGGCCTGCCCGATTTCATTCGCATCAGCCTGATCGACGCGTCGCCGAATAAGCCGGGGACTGCGTACCTGGCAGCGAAGCATTATCAGGCTGACGACCGCCGTCCGTACGCCTATCGCACCGACGATTACGGCGCGACCTGGACCAAGATCGTCAACGGCATTCCCGCCAACGATTTCGTGCATGCGATCCGGGAGGATCCGAAGCGCGCGGGGCTTTTATTTGCCGGCACAGAACACGGCATTTATGTTTCCTTCGACAATGGCGCGGAGTGGCAGTCGCTTCGGCTGAATCTGCCGGACACGCAGGTTTCCGATCTGCTGATTGAAGGAGACGATCTGGTGATCGCAACCCATGGACGCTCGTTTTACATCCTGGAGGACATCATGCTTCTGCGCCAGCTTTCGGCGGGAACTCTTTCGACCGGAGCTCATCTGTTCACTCCGCATACGGTGGTGCGATCGGTGAATCGTGCCGCGATCGACTATTGGCTGGCCAAGGAAGCGGACAAGTTGACGATCGAGATTCTCGACGCGCACGGGACGCTGGTTCGCAGCTATGTCGGTTCGCTCGAAGAGGAAAAGAAGAAGCGTCCTGAGGACGAGGAAAGCGGCGGCGGGCGCGGCGCGGTTCATCCACCAGCGCGCAAGGCCGGCGGCAACCGGTTCACCTGGGACCTGCGATATTCGGGCTCGAAGACTTTTGAAGGGATGATTTATTGGGGCGCGCCGGCGGACACGGGTCCTCTGGCGACGCCCGGTCAGTATCAGGTTCGACTCACGGCGAACGGCGTCACGGAGACGCGGCCGTTCACCGTCTCCAAGGATCCTCGATTGACCGGCGTCACAGATGCGGATCTGATGGAGCAATTCAAACTTGCGATGGAGGTGCGCGACAAGACCTCAGAGGCGAATGAGATGGTGATCCGCATTCGCGAGATCAAGAAGAACATCGCCGAACGGGTGAAAAAGGATCCATCGCTCGACGCGGCGGGCGAGCGTCTGTCTACGAAGCTGAGCGCGGTCGAGGAGGATCTCTACCAGGTGCGAAATCGCAGCGGTCAGGACCCTTTGAATTTTCCAATCAAGCTGGATAATCAGATTGCGGCCTTGCTGGGAGTGGTCGAGACAGGCGACGCGAAACCCACTGACCAGAGTTACGTGGTGTTCAAGGAATTGAGCGAACGCCTGGAAGCGATTCGCAAGAGGTACGAAGAGATTCTCAAGTCCGATACCAACGGGTTTAGTTCGTCAAAGCCCTGAGCACTCTTTGTACGTATGCCGGTGAACCCGTGAAAATCCCGACGGGACTCGTGCGATAACCGACGATTTTCCGATACAGCGGATCTTCGAGGACGGAGTTGATGCCCCAACCGGCCAGGTAACTCAGCCGCAGATTGCCGTCGGAGTTGAGCGCGGCTCCGGCGGTCCACGGCGCGAGGTCAGGGGCGTTGCCTGCGTAGGTCGAGAACAAATCCAGCAGAGAATTGACGCCGATTTCGCGGAGGGACTCGCGCACTGGCGCATGATCCTCGCGCGTGATCCGCTCCTGGGTTTCATCGATGTTAATGCGCAGCGGCTCGACCTGGCCCATGAAAACCATGTCGTACCCCTGGCCGTTTCTGGTGTTGGCCCAAATGGTGCCGTAGGGAAACGCGTCGAAAAACGTTGCCAGCTCGCTCTTAATGGTCGGTTCGTCCGTCTCGTACAAAGGAACGTAGAGCGTGAACATGCCGCCCGGATTCAGATGGTTTTTTACGGATTCGAAGTACTCCTTCGAATACAGCGCGGCGGTCCCTTTGATGAAGACGTCCAGCGGGTCGGAGGCGATGATGTCGAATTTGTCGGTGGTGGTCAGCAGATAATGCCGCGCATCGTCGAACACGATGTGCGTGCGCGGATCGAGCGCCACGTGGTAATCCGCGTCACCGAAATATCGCGTGGATGCGGGCGGAATCAGCGGCTCGATTTCGCAGATCGTGATCTTCTGAATGCTCGGATAGCGGGTGAAGGTTCCGGCGGAAACTCCCGCGCCGAAGCCGATCCCGAGCACCGATTTCGGATTCGGATGCAGCAGGGCGGGGAGGTGACCCACCATCCGCTGTAATTTCATGTCGTAAGTTTCCGTGGTCGCTTCGACGTGGCCGTTCACATTCACATAAATGATGTTGCCAGGCCATTCGGTGATCGCCACCGATGAATTGATCCCTTCGGCGGCATAAAGCACCTTCGACTGCCCCGCCTGGATCGCCATGCGCCGGCCGTAGGCGATTAATTCGCCCGGCACCGGATCGACCGACCATGCCAGCAGCAACGCAACGGCGATCGATGCGGCCAACCCTGCCATTCCGGAGACCGATCGGCGCAGAATGGGAAAAAGAACGATCACTCCGCCGACCGCGGCCGCGATCAACAGGACCCGCTCCGACTGCTGTGAGCCGATGCGCGGAATCAGAAGCAAGCTCACTGCGAGCGCGCCGGCAATGCCTCCCAGCGTATTCGCCGCGTAAATCGCGCCGGCGGTTCGGCCCGAATCCTCGCGGCTTCGCGCGATCGCCGCGCACGCCAACGGAAAGCTGGCTCCCCAAAACAGAGTGGGCGGAAGAATCGCCAGGATGACGCGCTTCAGGTCGAGAAAGTACATCTGCCAGGGATCGGGCGTGGTCAAGGCATTATCGCGCCAGAACGGAAGCACGTCGACGATCATGTACGCGCTCCAGGCGAAGCCGAATAACAGCAGGATCTGGCACCATCCGAGCGCCAGTTGCGGCCGGACTCGTTTAATCAGCCAGGAGCCGGCGCCGCCTCCGATCGCGAGACCAACCAGGAACACCGCCAGGATGATAGAGAAAACATAGACAGTCCCCAGCAGCAGCATGCTGAGCAATCGCGTCCACACAACTTCCGCGCCCAAGGCGGTCGCGCCGGAGAGTCCGATCGCGAGGAAGACAGGCCAGCGCGGCGAATCGACAGTTTCCGCCGTGGCTTCGGGTGGTTCCTCTGAAACTGTCGACCCTGCCAATCTCGAAGCGAGCAACCAGCTGACGCAGGCGACCCCCACGTTGACCGCGGCGGCAAAATACGTCGCGGTCGCCATGTCGTAGATACGCAGCAGATAGAAACCGGCGAGCAGGCATCCGATCACCGCGCCCGCGGTGTTGCCGGCGTAGAGATAGCCCCACCAGGAAACTCCGCTTTTCGCCCAGCGCACAATCGACGGCAGCGACGCGCCCATCAGGATCGTCGCCGGCAGCATGCATAGCGCGGCGAGAATTCCGCGCAACAGCATCCCCGGCATGCCGTGCTCGGCCCCCGCGATGTATAGGCGATTCAAAGAAGGCAGGCTGAGTTGCACCAACACCGCGCACGCCGCGATGCCGAGCTCCAGCGCCGCGTAAATTTTAAGGGGGTGTTGTTTAAGGCCGATGCGTGGGAACCAGATGCTTCCGATGCATAAACCTCCCATGAACGTCGCGAGCAAAATCCCCAGCGATACCGAGGTCGATCCGATGGCGAGTTGCAGCAGCTGGTACCAGACCACTTCGTAGATGAGCGCGCACATGCCGCTCGCCGAGAACAGAATCAGAAGGAGGAGTAGAGGGAAAATGCCACGGGTTCTCAAACTGCGTATCGTAGCACACCCCTTTAATTCTTCTTTGCCGGCTCCCGGAAGGACCGTTCCACGGTGTCGTGGACGTCCACCGACACCGGCTGATCGCGCCACAGCCAGCGCATCATGTCGGGCAGGATCTCGCCGCCCATTTTCTGGCCGTGTTTGTTCATGCCCCAGGTGTAGTTGACGTCGTAGCCCTTTTCTGTCAACGCCTTCATCAGGCGGACGTTTTGAAAAAACCAGTCGCGAGTCTCGTCGTAGGTCCCGTCCGGACGAACGCCTCGATTGTCGTTGCGCCCGTCCTGCAAATAAATGCGGATCGGCTTCTTCTCGCTCTTGCGAACGATATCGGCATACGCGTGACCGCCGCGCAGATTGACGAAACTGCCGACGATGCTCAGGACCTTGCGAAAATCGTTGGGCCGCTCCCACGCCACCGTAAATGCCGCGATCGCGCCGGAGCTGGCGCCGCCGATGCCGTGACGCTCTGGATCCTTCGAAATGTTGTAGTCCCTATAGAGCACAGGCATCAACTCGTCGACGATCACCCGCGGATAACGGTCGTCGAGCGAGTTGTATTCGGTAGGACGGTTGGTGGTCCTATCGCCCCATTCGGCCGGAGTCGGCTCCGGCTGCTCCGGCGTGTGGCCGGGATTGATGAAGACGCCGATCATGACCGGAATCTCGCGCCGGTAAATCAGATTGTCCATGACATTCTGCGCCCGCGCATCGCCCGACGGAGCCATGTAGGCTTGCCCGTCGTTAAAGATCATGAGGCTGGCCGGAACCGACGCGTCATACTGCGCCGGTACGTAGACCCAATAGGTGTGAAAGGTGCCCGGATAAGCTTTGCTGTCGATTTTGAACGGCCCGCGAATCTCGCCCTTGGGAACTCCGTCCTGTGGGAGAGAATCGGGCCCGAGCGTATAGAAGGCGTCGGGATTCGGAGACTGGGCGAGTGCGGTGATCGCAAAAAAGAGCGGCAGGAAAAGTTTCATACGGCGTCGCCAACATCATACCTGACGTTTTACTTGGCGTGGAGCGCTAGAATCTTCGGTAGATGGATTTTCTAACCTCTGCCTTGTTGGCGCCAATCCCATGGGTCCAGCATGGATTTGGGACCCGTCACTCTGTTTGCGAAGTAATTTCTCTAAAGCAAATCCATTCAGATCGGGTACTTGTGGCCGATCGCCCTGGAGTTGTCGGCGAAGGCGACGCCGCCGTCACTAACCGGCCTGACCTTGCCATCTCCATCCGTACCGCCGACTGCTATCCGATTCTTCTGGCAGATGCCAGAAATCGAGCGGTAGCCGCCGTCCATGCCGGATGGCGAGGCACCGCGACCCAGATCGTCCGCAAGACGGTGGAGAAGATGAGCGCCGAGTTTGGGACTTCTCCAGCCGATGTGCATGCCGCCATCGGACCTGGAATCGGCGCTTGCTGTTATGAGGTGGGACCGGAAGTGGCCCGGTACTTCGGTAGCAGCGAACGGACACACCTCGACCTGGCGTCGGAAAATCGGAAGCAGCTGGAGGCCGCGGGAGTGCCGTCCTCAAACATCGAAGCGCTCGGCGTCTGCACTTTCTGCGACGCCGAGCGCTTTTTTTCCTACCGGCGGGACAAGGAGAACCCGGGCAGAATGACTTCCTTCATCCAAATTACGGCGGAAATTAAGCCGCGCTGACCAGCATTTCGTCGAAGTTTTCCGACGCGTCGCCGGCCTGGTTGCGATCGGCCATTTCCTGGCACTGGATGCAGAAAGGAGTCCACGGCACCGCTGCCAGCCGCTTCGGACTGATGTCCTCTTCGCAGTGCAGGCACACGCTGAAGGTCCCTTCGTCGATGCGGCGCAACGCCGCCCGCACATTGCGGAGCAGTTGCGATTCACGGTCCAGATTGCGGATCGCGAGCTCGCGCTCGGCGGCGTGCTGCACTTCGTCCAGGGCGTCCGGGCTCTTCTCGATGGCAATTCCCTCGCGATTTCGCACGAACGCGACCAGCTCTGCCTGCTTCGCCTCCAGGATATTTTTAAATTTGTTTAACTCACTCTTTGTCATGTCTGCCTCTTGTCTCTTCTTCGTTTTGTTTTTATCGTTCGTTCTTTTTTTCGTTTGTCCGCGTCACATCCTTAGACGCGAGTCCAAGCGAAAAGGTTCAAATCTTCATCCCGTTTTGACGACGGTCTGCTTCATTAGTTGCGAAGTCTGCCATGCGAGAAGGCTTCGCCGTGGATGATCGGCCGAACGGCCAATTTGCGCAACGACCTTTTGACCAAGCTTGCTTTGACAAGCGCCTTTGACCAAGCCGTCTCCCGGCCAGTCGGGCCTCCACCCGTTCTCGCCGATGCTTTCCAAAACTGCTTCGCACAGCATAACATACCATTGCCGCTTCCTGCAAGCAATTAAACTGCCAATCTTTTCCGCCCCCTTCCGGGCGCCCTCCCGCTCTTTTTCAACCGACACATCGTACTCTTATCGGCCCTCAATTCACAAACCATTACGACGGGACCTGATTTTCGGATCTCGGACTGATGCCTTATACTGTCTGAGGAACCGGTAAAAATTCTCATCTCTTTCTCGTCATCGTGAAGATTCTTGCCTCGCGCGTCTCCCTCGCCTTCTCTTGCTGCCTGGCGATCCTGGCCGGCTGTGCTCTGATTCCTTACGCCGGCATCCAAATGGATGAGGCGCTATTTGCTGGCCCATATTACCAGCCCGTTGCCCGGGAATTCCGTCTCCGCCTGTTCCATCACGACGTTCCCTTGATGGTGATGACCTATATTGGGACCTTAAAAACGCTCCTTTACTGGCCTCTGATGGCCATTTTTCGGTCCAGTTTCGAGGCTCATCCCAGGTACGCCGCCTGGGTTTTTCGCCTGCCAATGGTCCTTGCCGCAGCCTTAACTGTATTTGTTTTCTTTTACATGGCGGAACGATCCGCCGGCAGATTCTCCGCCGTCGTGGCCGCGCTCCTGCTGGCCTCCGATCCGACGTTTCTTCTGACCGACACATTTGACTGGGGTCCAGTTGCGCTCGAACATCTTTTGCTTGTGACTGGCTGTTTCTTTCTTCTCAAATTCGCCCAGAATCGAGTCCCCAGGGATCTCCCGTTAGGATTTTTCTTTCTCGGCCTAGCCCTCTGGAATAAGGCTGTCTTTGTTTGGGCGCTCGCCGGGCTGATTTGCGCGGCAGTGTCCGTTTTTGGCCGCGAACTGTCGAAAATGACCAACCGTCGTCATTTGCTGCTGGCCGCCGGCGGTTTCCTGGCCGGAGCACTACCTTTCGTGATCTATAACGGGCATCGCCGCCTGGAAACGTTTCGCACCTCCGGTCACCTGGAACCGCGCGGCGCGCCGGCGAAATTCCTGCATGTCCGCAGTGCTCTCGGCGGTTACGGGCTCTACGGCTATATCGTTTCCGAGGAATGGACCGACCGGCCGAAAGCTCCCGTTTCTCTTCGCGGGCGCGCCGCCGTTTTCCTGCGCGACCATCTGGGCGAGCATCGTGGAGGAGGAATGGAGTTCGCCGCCATTCTCGCCTTTCTTGCCGTTCCTCTCTGGTGGCCGTCGCGGGCCGCGCGTTTTTGCGTCGTATTCACCGCGGTGGCGTGGTTTTTCATGGCCTCCACCCGCGACGCCGGTGCGTCTCTGCATCACACTGTGCTGCTATGGCCCTTTCCGCAACTTTTTGTCGCGATCGCGATCTCATCCCTGCGGTGGAAGTGGACGGCCATTGCGATCTGCGTTCTGCTAGTCGTGCTGAATCTGCTCACGCTCGGTCAATATGTCTCACAGTTTGAGCGGAATGGCGCAGACGGTGTCTTTACGGACGCGATCTATCCCCTCTCCGCCTCCCTCTCGGAAATTCCCGGCCAGACGATTTACATGCTCGATTGGGGCATTCAGTTTCCGCTTGAAGTCCTTCATAATGGCCGCCTGAATATGAGGAGCGGCCACGATCCCTTCATCGCGGATCCGCCGTCGGACTGGGCGAAGGGCGTCGCGCAGCGCATGTTCGCCGATCCCGGCGCGCTCTACATCACGCATGCCGGAAAACGCGAGGTTTTCTCGGGTGTCCACCAGCGCTTCGATCAGTCCGCCACCGCTGTGGGCTGCCACGAGGAGAACGTCCGCACCATTCCAGATTCCAACGGACGTCCCATCTTTCAGTTTTTTGGTCTCGCCTGCGAGTAGGCGCCTGCACTGAAACTACGATGCACCGGTTGGCATGTGGGGCGGGCTATTCAGCCGGCAGCCGCTCTCCGGAGCGGCTCTGTTTTCTCGCTACGAGAGGGCCTGCTTGAAAGCAGGCCGCCGGCTCAATAGCCCGCCCCACACTTGGCGGATTAGACCAACGCACCTGTTGGCGCCCGGCGCCTGCGTTAACCTACGAAAGCATGCGACTGCTCGAGCGGTGGCTGGAGGAGTTCTCCCCTTCGCAAAGGATTCTCGATCTCGGTTGCGGGTCTGGAAGCCTGCCGGCGCAATTGGCGGGACTGAAGGTCGCCGGGGTGGATGTGGACAGGAAGGCGCTCGCCGGGAATGCCAATCCCAGCGCCTGTGCCGAGAGTCACCGCTTGCCATTCGCCGCCCGAAGCTTCGACCTGGTCATTTGCAATCACAGTCTGGAGCATTTCCATGACGCTCCGGGAACCGTTCGCGAAATTCGCCGCGTGCTAAAGCCGGGCGGCCGGCTGTTCGTCACCGTCCCGGACGGCGGCAGTTTCAGCGATCGCCTGTACCGGCTCCTGTTGTGTGGCGGCGGACATCTTCAGCGCTTCCGCTTCGAAAGTATCGTTGGTGAGATCGAATCCGGAGCCGGGTTGCACCTGGCGGGATGGAAAGAGCTTTTCTCCTCATTCAGTTACGTGGACAAGCGAACTTTCGTGCCCGCGCCGCGTGGCCGCCTGCCCGGTCCGTTGCCCAGGAGAATGCGCTGGGCCGGTCACCTCCCAGCGTGGTTTTTCTCCGGCACGCGGATCTTCCTGAATCTGGCAACCCGTCTCGCGGACCGCTGCTTCTCCACGCGACTCTCCAGGTACGGCTGGGCCTTGGCATTCAGCTCGGAGGACACGCCTCCCCGACAGGAACCAGGCAGCCTGAACGTGTGCATGTTCTGCGGCGCAGGATTCGATACGCCGCCGGAACGCATGGCCTGGCTGCTTTACCGCTGTCCCTATTGCAGAGGCGCGAATTACCTGTTCCGGCAAAGCGCCAGGCGCCTGACGCCTTGAGTCGATCTGTCTCAATCGTGTGTCACAGATCCACAAATAGCCGCCGAAATTGCCCCCTAAGTCATTTCTTGTCAGCACTCCAGATCCGGCCCGGAGCGTGCTGAACAGAGGGCGAATGCGAACCTCGTTCCATTTCTTGGCCAGCGTAGCCCTCCTCTCGTCCGCGAGCGCGACTACCCTCCTCAAGATGTCGATGAACGATTTGATTCTCCAATCCACCTCGATTGTCCGGGCTCGCGTCACCGGCTCCCGATCGGCTTCCGTCGGACACGATATTTACACCTATTATCAGTTGCAAGTCTCGGAGACGTTGAAAGTAAACG
>JBEKOZ010000121.1:0-9643 GCA_049521275.1 Bryobacteraceae bacterium
GTCCGGTATTTGCGCGCCAGGGATTGCGCGGAAGCCTGGTGATCACTACCAGCGTGAACGCGGTGGTGGCGAAAAAAGGTTCGCTCGCCTACGATGCCTCGAAAGCCGCCGCGAATCATCTGGTGCGCGGCCTGGCGGTGGAATTGTCGCCGCTGGTGCGCGTGAATGCGCTGGCCCCGGCCACCGTTGTGGCGGGTTCCACCATGTTCCCGCGCGACCGCGTGATTGCGTCGCTGGTCAAGTACGCGATCGCCTTTGAAGAATCGGAGAGCGACGAATCATTGCGCGGCAAACTGGCGAATTACTACGCCCAGCGCACGCTGACCAAGGCCGCGATTACACCCGAAGATCAGGCGGAAGCGGCGTACTTCCTGTTGTCGGACCGCTCGTCGAAAATCACCGGACAAACCATGCAGGTCGACGGCGGTTTGCAGGAAGCATTCGTGCGCTAATGCATGTGACCAGCCTGGGCGAGATTTTGTGGGATCTGATCGGCGGCCAGGAACTCCTCGGCGGCGCCACGTTCAATTTTTCGGTGCAGTTATCGCGACTCGGCCACCAGGTGTCTTTCCTCAGCGCGGTCGGCGACGACGACCGCGGACGGCGCGCCCTCCAGATGGCATCGCAATTGGGCCTGTCGACAAAATTCATTCGCACCGTGAACAACGCGCCGACAGGCACGGTCTCCGTCGTCATAGACGCCGAGGGTCAACCCTCCTATGAGATCCACCGGCCCGCCGCCTACGATTTCGTCGAGATGCCTGATTTGGACGCCGCGCCGCAATGGATCTATCACGGGACCCTTCAGCTTGTCGAGCCGCGCATGCGCGCTCTTTTTCTCGAACTCATCCGCGTGTACCCCGACGCGCGCCGCTTCTACGACATCAACCTGCGTAAGAATTCCTACACGCCGGCGCTGGTGATGGAACTGTTGCATCTCGCCAATGTGGTCAAGCTGAACAGCGACGAGCTATCCGTCGTGGAACGGATGGCGGGAACGTCGCATGCTTCAACCGAGAGCTTCTGCCGCGATTACCAGGCTCGTTTCGATTGGGACGCCGTCTGCATCACCTGTGGCGAGCGCGGCTGCGCGATCCTCCAAGGCGCCGAATATGTCGAGATCTCCGGCATTCCGGTCGACGTTGCCGATACCGTCGGCGCGGGCGACGCATTCGCCGCCGCATTTTTGCACGGCCTCGACCAGAGCTGGCCCCCGGCAAGAATCGGCGCCTTCGCAAATCGCCTGGGCGCCCTGGTAGCAAGCCGCCCCGGCGGCGTCCCCAACTGGTCATGGAGCGACCTGCACTCGTAGTGGGCCGGGCTTTGGCGGGCGTCACGCGCTATAGAGCCGCGACCATCGGGAGCGGTCCGTTCCAGCGACCTCGTCAGCCCGCACTCTCCCCGCGCTACCGAGCCGCGACCGGAGGAAGCGGTTTCAGCCAATTTCTTCGAGAATGTCGCCGCGTCCGGCTACTTCGCCGCCGCAGGAGCCTTCGCCGCAGCAGCCTTCTTCACCGGAGCCGGCAGCGATTCCAGCCGCAGGCACCCGGCCGCCGCGCGCAGTCGAACCGCCGGCTTCTTGTCGTCCAGCAGGGGAATCAGATTCTCCTCCAGTTTTCGATCGTTGCGCAGCGCCAGCGCATGGCACGCCGCCGCGCGCACCGATCCTTCTTTGTCCTGTAACGCGTCGATCAGCGCCGCCACCACGCGCGGATCTTTTTCGGAGGCCAGGATCAGCGCCGTCGCTGCGCGTCCGGATATCGACGGATCGTTAAGAATCCCTTGCAGCGAAGAAATTCCCATCCCCAAGCCGGGCACGGGCGCGAACCCGGCGCCGACTCTCACCGCAACCAGCATCAGCGGCCGCGGCGTTTGTAGCAGGCGCAGCGCATCGCGCTTTTGTTTGTTGATGAACGTGGAGGACGCCCTCACTTCTCCGCTCAATACCGAGAGCAGCGCGTCTTCGCCCACCGGATCCTTCAGCGCCCACAGCGCCTTCGCCGCCGCGAAGCTCACCTCCGGAACCTCGTCGCCGAGCGCCTTCTTCAGCACCGGCACCGTGCCCTTATTCTTCAAATCCACCAAGCTGGTCACCACCGAAACGCGCACTTGCACGTCTTTATCGTCCAGCATCCCGTTCAGCGTCGAGATGTAAGGCTCATGCACGCCAATCAATCCCATCGCTTGCACCGCCTGCACGCGCGTGTCGGGATTCTTGTCATTCAAAGAATCGGTGATGATGCCCCACGCCTTATCCTTCACCGGAGGCGGATTCTGCGCCAACAAGCTAAAAGCAAAAATGAAGCCGAGCAGACCTCTCATAAACACCCCTCTCAACAGCCTAACTGAGCCGCGACTGCAGGGAGCGATCGCCTCAGCACCGCTCTACCGAGCCAGCGCAACCGCCAGCAACAGCGCCCTCTGCGTTCCTAAATACGAGTCCTTCGTATCGTACGTTTCATTCAGCGCATGCGCGCCGGAGCCCACGCCGCCTCCGCCGATGGTGATCGCGGGAATCCCCACGTTCATCGGCACATTCGAATCGGTCGACCCTTCGCCGGGCTTTCCCGAGCCCCCGAAAATTTTCGACACCGAAACCGCCGTGATCACGATCGCCGAATCGGCCGACGTGCTCCCAGCCGGCCTGTAGCCCACCAGCTCCGACGTCGCCGAAACGGGCCCGCGCTTCCAACGCGCGTTCTCTTCCTCCACCGCTTCCTGAACGGCGTTCTTGAACTTCGCATGCACCGCTTCGAGCGACGCCTTGTCTGAGGACCGCATATCGACCTCCATCCACGCCTCAAACGGAATCGCATTCACCGACGTTCCGCCGCCCACGCGTCCCACGTTGAACGTCGTTTTCGGATTCGCCGGCACTTCAAACGCGTCGATCTTCGCAATCGCGCGGCCCATCGCTTGAATCGGATTCGCCATGCCGAACGCGCCGAAGCTGTGTCCGCCGGGCCCTTTGAACGTCACGCGATATCGATAGCTCCCCACGCCGATGTTGGTAATGCTCAAGCCCGTGCCGTCCACGGAAACAAACTTATCGATCTGCCCCTTCAAGCTGTCGGCGAAAAGATTCTTCGTGCCGCGCAGATCGCCGAGCCCTTCTTCACCGGTGTCCGCGACGAACGTGATCGTGCCCGGCGTCTTCACATTCCCGTCCTTCAGTGCCTGAATCACGCCCAGCATCACCGCCAGTCCACGGCAATCGTCGCCGATGCCCGGCCCTTTCAGCACCGTCCCTTCGCGCGTCACCTTCACGTCCGTCTCCGGCGGAAACACCGTGTCCAGATGCGCCGCGAACACCAGGTTGGGATGCGCCGCCGCGCCCGGACGTACGCCGATCACGTTGCCCGCCTGGTCGATCCGCACATTCTCCAGGCCCAGGTTCTTGAACAGCCGCTCGAACTCCTTGCCGCGAACCTCCTCTTTGAAGGGCGGCGCCGCGATTTGGCAGAACCGGATCTGTTCCTCGATAAAATGCGCTTCGTTGCGTTTGACAGCCTCGAGCGCGGCCTTCACGGTCGGATCCTCGGCCAGCTTCGTCGCGTCTTGCGCAGCGGCGATACACGCGCACAATATCAGCGCGCTCCACATAACCTTCATATCGTTCTATTGTGCATCATCGTTCGAACGGCGCGGTAAAATGAAAGTCCATGCGGTTCGTACTGCTCCTTCTGACTGCCGGCGCTCTGTTCGCGCAGCGGCAGACCTTCGACGTTCGAATGATGCTCAGTCTGTCCCGCGTCAGTGAGCCGGCGCTTTCCCCCAACGGCAAGCAGGTGGCCTTCACCGTCCAAACCGTCGACATTGAGAAGAACATCAAACCCAAGCAGATTTATGTGGTCGCGGTCAGTGGCGGCGCGCCCATCCAATTGACGCGCGACGGCACCGATAATGAACGCCCGCGCTGGTCCCCCAGTTCAGAATTGATCTACTTCATTTCGGACCGCGGCGGCTCCTCGCAGATCTGGGTAATGGACAACGCCGGCGGGCACGCTCGGCAGATCACCCACCTCTCGACCGAAGCAGGCGGCCTGCTCGTTTCGCCCGATGGAAAAAAGCTGGTGTTCGAATCCAGCGTCTATCCCGAATGCGGAGCGGACGACAATTGTAATAAGGACAAGATCGACGCCGAGGCCAAAAACAAAGTCAAAGCCCGCATTTACACCTCGCTGCTTTATCGCCACTGGACCACCTGGGAAACCAAGCGCCGTCAGCATCTCCTGGTGGTCGATGCCGACGGATCGAACGTCAAGGATCTGACCCCCGGTCCGCACGATGTTCCGCCTTTTTCGCTCGGAGGCCCCGACGATTATGCGATTTCGATGGATTCGCAGGAGGTCGCGTTCACCATGAACGTCGATCCTGATCCCGCAACCAGCACAAATTCAGATATTTACACGGTTCCCATCACCGGTGGAGAAATTCATAAAATCACCATCGGCCTGGGTGCGGACAATTCCCCGCTCTATTCTCCCGACGGAAAAATGCTCGCCTGGCGCTCGCAAATGCGCGCTGGATATGAAAGCGACCGCTGGCGGTTGATGGTGCTCGACCGGACCAGCGGCAAAACCACAAATTTGTCGGAAAGCCTTGACCGCTGGGTCGGATCGATGACGTGGCTGCCTGATTCGGAACGACTTGTCTTCACCAGTGAAGATCGCGGGCGCACCGGAGTGCAGATGATTCCCGCCTCCGGCGGCGGCGCGCGCAGCATCATTTCCGGAGCCTCGACTTTGGATGACGTGCAATTCACGCCCGACGGCGAAACCATGATTTATACCCAGCAGAGCGGGTCGATGCCGGTGGAGATTTTTAAAGCCACAGCCGGCTCCGGAGCCGTTGCGCTTACTCATTTCAACGATTTAGCGATTCAAAACTCGACGGTCCGGCCGCTCGAAGAAATGTGGGTGGACGGCATCCAGACCTTCATCGTGAAGCCGCCGGATTTTTCGCCGGCGAAGAAATATCCCGTCCTGTTTCTGATTCACGGCGGTCCGCAAGGCGCGTGGGGCGAGACCTGGAGCTACCGGTGGAACCCGCAAGTGTTTGCATCGGCGGGATATCTGGTCGTCATGCCCAATCCGCGCGGTTCGACCGGGTATGGGCAAAAGTTCATCGACGACATCAATGGCGACTGGGGCGGCAAAGTTTACGACGACATTATGGCAGTCGCCGATCAGATCGAAAAACTGCCCTACGCGGACGCCGACCGGATGGCTGCGGCTGGCGGGTCGTTCGGCGGGTACATGATCGACTGGATACTTGGCCATACTACCAGATTTAAAGCACTTGTGACGCATTCCGGCGTCTATGACCTGCGCAGCATGGCGGGGGAAACGGAAGAACTGTGGTTCCCGAAATGGGAATTCAACGGCATGCCCTGGGATAACCCGGAGATGTACGCCAAATGGTCGCCGAGTTTCTTCGCTAACGACTTCAAAACGCCGACGTTAGTGCTGCACGGCGAGCTCGATTACCGGGTTCCGGTGGGGCAGGGGATGCAGTTGTTCACCGCGCTCCAAATGCAGAAGGTGCCGTCGAAAATCGTTCTGTTTCCCGATGAAGGGCACTGGATTTCGAAACCGCAGAACAGCGTTTTGTGGTACGGGCAGTTCCTGGAATGGGTCGGCGAATGGCTAAAGAAGCCTTAATCGTCCATAAGTGCGCGTTTCTTGCTCTCTGCGGAGCCTTAATCGAGCTTAATTGCGCCCATTCCGGGGCCACCGCGGAGGCGCGGTTGCGCAAAACCCTGGCGACCCAGACCAGCGGAACCATCACGCTGCCGGCGGGAGTGATCGAAATTTCGTCCGAATTGCGGCTGGCGCCGGGCGCGCACGATCTGGAGATCGCCGGCGCGGGCACGATTCTCAAAGCGGCGAACAATTTCAAAGGGCGGGCGATATTCGTGGCCGAGGGCGCGCGCGCGATCCGGTTCCGGGATTTCTCGATCGACGGGAATCGCGCGGCGTTCGGTCGTCCCGCCGAAATGGCGCCTTCTGAAAACGCCTACCGGATTTACTATTCGAACGGCGGCATCCTGCTGGACCGCGTCGCGGGCGCGGAGATTTTCGAAGTGCGGTTTCGGGCGATCCCGAGGTTCGCGGTGATTGCGAGCCGGTCTTCGGGGGTGAGGATCAAGAACGTTGTCGTGGAGGACTCGGGCACGCTGAATGCGAAGGGGCGGAACAACACTACCGGTGGAATCGTGATCGAAGAGGGCTCGTCCGATTTCGAGGTGTCTGGGTGTCAATTCACCCGCATCAGAGGCAATGCGCTGTGGACCCATTCGCTCTATACTTCGCCGCGGCTTCACGATGGAGTGTTCGCGCATAACCGGTTCTCTGAAATCGGGCGCGACGCGATCGAGGTGGGCGCGGCTTCGAACGTGCGCGTCGAGGAAAATAAGGGCGACCACATCGGATATCCGCCGGAGGTGGTGGACGTGGAAAACCTGGGGATTCCGGTGACGGTCGATACGGCCGGCAATGTGGACCATTCGACCTACGCGCGGAACACATTCGAGGAGATCGACGGAAAATGTATCGACCTGGACGGGTTTCACGACGGGTCCGTTATCGAAAATAAATGCACCAGCCGCGGCGCGCCGGAGTCCTATCCGTCCGGGCAGTTCGGAATCGTGATGAACAACACCGATCCGAACATGCGGCCGCAGAACGTGGAGATTCGCGGCAATGTGATCGACGGCGCCAAGTACGGAGGCTTGTTCCTGATGGGCAGCGGGCACCACGTGACTGGCAATTCGTTTTTAAATTTGAACACGGCCCAGTGCAACGAAAGCAAGCAGTTTGTGTGCATTTACATAGCGGATGAGCCGGCTATGCTGGAGAGCGGGATTTATTTGAGTAGAGGCGTGGTGCGCATGGAAGAGGTGCGCGGCAACGTGATTCGCGATAACAGGATCTCAGGCTACAAGATGAAGTCGCGGTGTATCGCGGCTGGGCCGGGGGTGAAGTTGAGTGAAAATTCGATTGGTTCGAATGCCTGCGAGGACAATGCGAGGCAGGGGGAGAAGTAGCAGGAGGAGACTGCATGTCCGCATGCTTACGCATGGCGGTTCGGTGTCGGCAGTGCGATGCGAGGTAAGATTACTGCGATGCGTCTCGCTGCTATGCTGATTCTGAATGTCCATTGAGTTTAAGAATGTTTCCGCGGGTCCGCTGAAGGAGTTCCGGGGGGTTGCGCCCGCGGGCGTGATCATCGGGGTGATCGGCGAGAAGAACGCCGGCGTGACGGAGTTGCTGAAGCTCGCCTGCGGGATTTTAAAACCCGACCAGGGCGAAGTTGTGGCGCCGCCGGAGAGGCGATTCGTGGCGCTGGGCGATACGCTGAACCTGGCGCCGGCGGCGGTGCTGGCGCTCGATCAGGCGCTCGCGACGCAGGATGCGGTGGTGCGGGCGCGGACGCTGTCGGGACTCGACCGGCTGCGGCGCGCGGGTTCGACCATCCTGCTGGCGTCGTATGAAGAACGGCTGCTCGAAGCGCTGTGCGATGAAGTGTGGTGGCTCGAAGCGGGTACGCTGGCCGCGAAGGGCGATCCGCGCGAGACGCTGCGCAAGTACCGGCGCGCGGTGGCGGCAAAAATTCGCGAATGGGGCGATACGATTCCGCCGCGCCTGGCGCCGTCCCATAGAAGAGGGGATGGACGCGCGGAAGTGCTCTCCATCGAAACGCTGGCGAACGACGGGAAGCCGACCATTGTCTGGAAAAGCGGCGAGATGGTGAGCATCAAGGCCAGCGTGAGATTTCATGAAGCGGTGGAGGACCCGGTGATCGGGATTTTGATCCGCACGCAGATCGGGTTCGAAGTGTACGGGACGAACACGGAACTGGAAGGCGTCAAAATCGGCCCGCGCGCGGCGGGCGATACGGTGACGATCACGGTGTCGTTTTTGTGCGACCTGTGCCCGCATCCTTATACGGTGACGATTGCGTCGCACGATCCGGACGGGACGGCTCACGATTGGCTGGAGGACGCGGTGGCGTTCACGGTGACCGATGAGCGGTACACGGCGGGAGTGGCGAATTTAAGGGCGAAGGTGGTGGTGGAGAAGTAGAGTGGTTTGCTACTTTTCCCATCGACCATCAACGGTCCTGTCTAGCCAGTGAATTAACGCGGATGATCGCCGGTTGTCCGCCAGGCACCTGGACACACGGTCAGCTTCGTGAGGCCGTCCCTAGCTCGCGCTCGAGTGCATCATGGAGCAGCCTTTTGATGTAGGTCTGGTACGGTATTCGTTTCTTCCGCGCAAGCTTCTGCGCCGTCGCGATGTCGGGAGCCGGCAGGCGGATTGAGATCGGTTGCAGCACGGGCCGGTACATCAGCCCGCGGGTCCATCCCGTCGTGTTCGCCAGGTCCGGGATGTCGCTGGTGTCGATCGTGACACGTTTCTTTCCCTTTTCAGTCAAGTTCTTCTTTTTCAAAAGTCTTTTTTCTCCTGCTGTCGCGCGCCGCGCGGAAATAATTCGGATGATCTCTTCAGCTCCTGTTTCCTGCGCTGTATGTGCGACCGCCAGGATGCCTTGGGCGTAGCCGATTGTTTGCCAGCGTTGCTCTCCTTCGACGTCGCGATCCTGACGGGTGATCAGGTTTGGATCTTCAAAAATCAGCTTGGCCCTCTCAAATGGGGATGCCGTGTTTGGCGCGATTCGTGCGATTTTTGTTTTCATCCCATTCGAAGCGGGTGGCCACGCACTTCCATCATCGTATATACGTATCGGTATATACAAGTCGCAATGGCTTGGAGAAGGCCGGTCGCGCACGGGCTCCGGGAATGCTACGATCAAGGCCAGCCGCTCCGAGGCGCTTCTATGACCATTTGGAGACGATTACCCGTTTCCGTTCGCGCGATTCTTTCCGGGCTCGTGATCGGGATGGTGGCGGCTAATGTGTGGCCGGTGTTGCTGCTGCGTCTCGGCGTGCCGCTGGCCGCAGCGGCGGAAGCGATCTTTCTGGCGGCGTATATATGGTGGGCGGGCGGCGGAGGGCCTCCACGCTCCACCGAAGCTACGCGAGCTACGGCATTTCGACGCGGCGCGCTGTCGGGACGGCAATGGGTTTGGGGACTGATTGCCGCCATTTTTTTTGCGGCGACCGTTCATGCCGCGATTGTATTGTTATTCCGTCTGTTGCCATTTCCTTTGGCGTTGTTCCGGCAGGGGTACGATTTTTCCTTCATTCCCTCGCTCCCTTTGCAGTGGATCGCGGTGGTGGTTTCGGCGGCGTCGGCGGGGATCTGCGAAGAGACGGGGTTTCGCGGCTACATGCAGAGGCCGATCGAACAACGGCACGGCGCGACCATGGCGATTCTGATTTCCTCGCTGTTCTTCACGTCGCTGCATCTGACGAAAGGCTGGTCGACCATCGGCATGGTGCCCATCGTGTTCGGCGCGGGCGTGCTGCTGGGCCTGCTGGCATACGCTTCGGGATCGCTGGTCTTTTGCATGATCGGGCACTTTGTGATGGACGTGGGACTGTTCGGTTATTGGTGGACGGGGATCTTCGGCGATTTCAGGGCACGGCCGATTGGCGAGACGGGCGTGGATCAACCGTTCTTCATTGCGTGCGCCGCGTTCGCGATCGCGCTTGCTATGGTGCTAGTGGCGATCCGGC
>JBEKOZ010000122.1:0-9631 GCA_049521275.1 Bryobacteraceae bacterium
AAACGGTTCCTCCAGCGCCTGCGTGACCGAATCCGCCTGCGCAACAGGCAAGCGCCGGAAATCTATTCGCTCGAGCCGCTCCAAAAAGTGCGCACGATTTACGATTTTGACGATCTCTACACCGGGCCCCTGTTCGGCTTCGGCAACGCGGATAATTATTACGCGACCCAATCGGCAAATCGGTTTATCGGCAACATCAGGATCCCGGCGCTGCTGGTGCAGGCCAAGGACGATCCCCTGATTCCATTCGGCGTTTACGACCATCCGGCGTTCCGCGAGAATCCTTGTCTGACGCTGGTCGCGGTGGAGCACGGCGGACACCTCGGCTTCATCTCCCGCCGCCGCCCGAGGTTCTGGCTCGACACCTTGGTTATGGGCTGGTTAAGCGATCAATTCGTCGAAAGCCCGCCATATCCAAGTAGCGCCGCATTGTGAAGAAAACGCTTGGCGTGAAGGTAAAGGACGTACGCGTCCCTCTCCAGGATCTCCTGGGCCAGCAGCGCAAATCGTTCGTCAAAGGAGAGTGGCCCGCGGGTACATCTGGCTAGCATTGTGGACGTTTTCTCAGCTTCCCTGAGATAGGTTTCCGTCGCGATCTCGCACTCGTCGCGCAAAGCGATAAACTCTGTCTGGTCCACTGATTCGCTCCTTTCCATGCCTCCGGAGAGGATAGCCGATCATCTCATCCTTTGCGCGCGATTGCTGGTCCCTTTTGCTCACCCTGGGAACAAAAAGCCGCCAAAACCCGTATCCTGAATATAGAGTGCAAAGCCAGGCATCCTTTTTTGAGGCCGCGAGTGTCGCGTTCGATTCGCTTCGATCGAGCAAGCTGCGCAGTTTCCTCACCCTTTTAGGGATCATTCTCTCCACCACCACCCTGATCGCGGTGATGAGCGTGATTCACGGCATGGACGTGTACGTCGCCAACAGCGCGTCTTCCATGGGTACGGACGGATTCCGCGCGGTGCGCATGGCGTTCATCGGTCCCCGAAATCCGAAGGCGTTTCTGAAAGCGCTGCAGCACAATCCGCAGCTGAGCAGAGAAGAATACCAGTTCGTGAAGAGCGCCGTGACTCTGGCGCGGGAAACCGGCATCACCGCGAACCGGTCGGCGAAAGTGACCTTCGGGACCGACCTGGTCGACGGCGTGCAATTGACGGCCGCGACTCCCAACGGAGCGGTGATTACCAATACGCAGATCGACACGGGCCGCTTCATCACCGATATCGAGAACCAGCGGCATATGGACGTGGTCTTTCTCGGCGCGGATTTGAAGGACCGCTTTTTCCCCGGCGGCGATGCCGTTGGGAAAACGGTCGCCATCGATGGGACGCCTTTTGAAGTGATCGGCGTGGGCAAGGCGAAGGGCAGCGTGTTCGGGCAATCGCAGGATAACTACGTTACCATCCCCGCCGAAACCTACTTCAAGATCTACGGGTCGCGCGCCGGGATCAGCTACATATTTCTCGCCCGGGACCGAAGCCAACTGGAACAGGCGCAGGATGAGGTGCGCATGCTGATCCGCTCCTACCGCCATTTGCGGCCCCAGGAGGAAGACACGTTCGGCATGGTCTCCTCCGATACGCTGGTCGGCCTGTGGGACCAGTTGACCGGCACGCTGGCCGCCGCTGCCGTGGGCATCGTCAGCGTCTTCATGGTGGTCGGCGGCGTGGTGATCATGAACATCATGCTGGCCGTCGTCAGCGAGCGGACGCGCGAAATCGGCGTGCGGAAAAGCGTCGGCGCGAGGCGGCAGGACATCCTCAATCAGTTTCTGGTGGAATCGTCAATGCTCTCGGGAATGGGCGGATTAATCGGCGTCACCATCGCCTGGACCGTCGCGGTCATCGTTCGCAACTTCACTCCGGTGCCGATGGAGGTGCCGCTGAACGCCGTTCTGCTGGGCGTAACTCTGTCCACCGCGGTCGGACTTTTCTTCGGTATTTATCCCGCGCGGCGCGCCTCCCGGCTCGATCCCATTGTCGCGTTGCGGTCGGAGAACTAACGGCATGAAACTGCTTTTTTCGGTGATCGGTCTGGCTCTCACCACGCTGCGCGAGAACAAAGTCCGCTCCTTTCTGACCGTGCTCGGCGTCATTATCGGCGTGGGGACCATCGTGGGCGTCGGGTCCATTCTGGCCGGCCTCGACGGCGCGGTGACCGGATTGATTCGCAGCCTGGGCTCGAATTCGGCGATGGTTTTCAAAATGCGCATGATGGGGGCCGGCCGCACTACCGAAGAACTGCAGCGCAAGCCGATCACCTACGAGAATGCCGTCGCGATCGGCGAGCTGTGCCCCGCGGTCGAGCACGTCAGTCCTTATCTGCTCCCTCCCGGCGTGCTGAAGGGCGCCATCCTTCGGGCGCGTTATAAAGGGAACGACTACGCCGGCGTGAACCTCGCCGGCAGCGACGAGCATTATGCCCAGGCGAACAACGTGGAGATGCTCGCCGGCCGTTTCTTTACCGACTCGGAGAGCCTGCATCGCCAGCCTGTCGCGGTTCTTGGCGAAGATTTGTGGCGCGCTCTGTTCGGAGTCGACAATGCGATCGGCAAAAGCATGGAGGTCGACGGGCACGAAGTGGAAGTGATCGGCGTGATGAAGCGTCCCGCCGCGTCGATTCCCGGCCAGGATGATAACCGCGTCATGCTGCCGTACTTCACCATGCATAAAATGTTCCCCACAGCGGAGGAAAATTTCCTGATGGTGCAAGCCAAAGACGGCCAGCTCGCCGCGGCGGTGGATGAACTGAGCGTCGTGCTGCGCCAGCAGCGCCATGTGCCGCTAACGGCACCCGATAACTTCGCAGTGTCGACGGCCGATCAGATGGTGGAGCAGTTCCGCTCCCTGACGGCCGTCACCGCGCTGGTCATGGTCGTGCTCAGCTCGATTGGTCTGCTCGTCGGCGGCATCGGTGTCATGAATATCATGCTGGTTTCGGTCACCGAGCGGACGCGCGAAATCGGCGTGCGCAAAGCGATCGGCGCGCGGCGCAGCGATATCGTTCTTCAATTCCTCACCGAAGCCGTCGTCCTGACTTCCCTCGGCGGCATGTGCGGCATGATCGCCGGATACCTGATCTCCTTCGCCAGCCGCCTGGCATTCCCGGAGCTTCCCTCCAGCGTCCCTCTCTGGGCGGCGGGATTGGGGCTGGTCGTCTCCATCGGCATCGGGCTTTTCTTTGGAATATGGCCTGCTAGTAAAGCAGCGCGTCTCGATCCGGTCGAAGCTCTCCGCTACGAATAAGTTTTTCCTAAACAATTTCTGAGGAAGACGCAAGGAATTGATTTCCTTGCGTGATTCTTATGCCTTATTTACGGCCTGGATCTTATCATGGGTGTGTATGAATCGAACGATTATCGCGATATTGCTGGGGACTGCGTCATTTGGCGCTGGGCAAATAGCCAGTGGCCCTTCGTCGACCCCGGCAGTAGACGAAACTACCAACACACTGGCGGTCGGAGGAATCGTCCGCGGAGTGACGCAAAACCTTGCCGGTGAGCCTTTGGCGAAAGTGCGCGTCGCCGTTTGCAATCTGGATGAGAATACGCCGCACATGACCCTCAGCGGCACTGACGGCGCCTTCCTCGTCGACGGGCTTCAGCCCGGCAAATACCAAATCACTGCACAGGGCGACGGTTACGAAACCGAGCTGCCCATCGTCGTCGAAGTCGGGGTGTACACAAATGACCAGCAGCCGCCCGCGACCCCAGTGCCGCTGGCCAAAGTCGATCCCAAAGATACTAAGAAACCAGCAGGATTCTTCTCGCGCCTGGCGAAAGCATATTACGACGACTGGCATCCTGGTCCGGACAGCGATGCGGGAAAATTTCGCGGCTATCCTCCGCCCGAATCGAATCCTCCCTATCCATTCGCAGTCTGGCCCATCGGCGGCACGCCCTGGATCGGCTACAACAACGCGACCTCTTACCCGCTGACCACCGCTCTTCAGAATGGACCCAACGGAGACTGGTGGAAGAAATGGAATATTCAGATTTACGGCTGGGCCAACGCCGGTTTCAACTTCAGCACCAGCACGGAGGCCGTCGGCGGTAAGTACGCCAACGCGCCGATGGGATACAATCAGATCCCGAATTCGTTCCAACTAGATCAGGTCACTCTATATATCGAGCGCACGCCTGACACGGTGCAAACCGATCATTTCGATTGGGGCTTCCGCATGACGAATCTTTATGGGCTGGACTACCGGTTCACCACCGCCGACGGCTATTTCAGTCAGCAGCTTCTGCACACCAAGCCGGATGGAACGTTGGGAAATCAATACGGCTATGATCCGGTGATGTTTTATATCGATCTGTATTTTCCTCACGTAGCGGAAGGCATGATTCTTCGCTTAGGCCGCTATATTTCGCTGCCCGATATCGAAGCGCAATTGGCGCCGAATAACTATACGTATACTCATTCATTGACTTATACGTACGATTGCTACACCCAGACCGGCGCGAATGCGACCATCAAATTCAGCGAGCATTTCACATTTCAAGCCGGTATTTCACCCGGCTGCGAAACCGCGGCCTGGAAGCCGAGCGCGCAGTGGACCGGGAACGTCTGCGAACAATTCGAATGGCGCGGGGCTAACGATAATCTCTATTTTTGCCAAAACTCAATTAACAAGGGCCAGTATGGCTACAACAATCTGGCCGCTTATTACGCCACCTGGTATCACAAAATCGACGAGAAATGGCATACCGCGACGGAATCCTGGTATCAGTATGAAAGTCACACCCCCAACATATTTAATCCGGCGGCGGCCAACCTGATTATTACCGGTACCAATGGAGCATGGTGTCAAACGGCGGCCCAGCTCACTTGCTACGCTCCGGATTGGTCGCTGCTGAACTACACCAACCGGCAGCTCAAGAAGAAAGACTTTATCAGTTTCCGCAATGAGCTGTTCGACGATCTGCGAGGCCAGCGAACCGGCGTAAAGGGCCTGTATATTGAAGACGGCGTCTCCTGGAACCATTGGATCGGCAGCACCATCGTGCTTCGTCCGGAGCTGCGCTGGGAACATAATTTCGACAATCTGGCCTACGACGGCGGGCACCGGCACAGCCAGTTCATGTTCGCCAGCGATATCATCTGGTTCTTCTAAAGATTTCTTGTTCCGCGCCTTAGACCGGCAGTTCGATCTCGACCAGCAATCCCGGAGACGCGTTGGACGCGCGCAAGTGCCCCTTGTGAAGCTCGACGGCGCGGCGCGCGATGGCCAGTCCGAGACCGACGCCTCCGCTCTTCCGGTCGCGATCCTGTTCCACCCGATAGAACGGATCGAACAGCCGCGGCAAGGCCTCGGCGGGCACTCCGGGCCCGTAATCCCGCACCCGAACCCTCGCCCAGCCCCCGCCGTTTTCGAGCGTCACTTCGACCTTCGAGTCCGCCGGGGCATAGCGGATCGCGTTGCGCATCACATTCTCGATAGCTCGGCGCAGCAATTCGGCATCCCCATCCAGCGTCACCGAACCCGTGGACCCGAGATCGAGCGCACAGCCATGAGCCTCCGCCTCAATCGAGCAATCGTCGACCAGCGCGGCCACCAGCTCATCCAGCCGGAGAGGATCCGCCTTCAGCCGGGAGGGTTCGCCCTCGGTGCGCGTGACCTCCAGCATTTCCCGGATCAGCGCGTTCAGCCGGTCCGCCTCTTTCTGAATGCGATCCAGAGGCGGCGCGCCCCCGTCGCTGGATCGCGCCAATTCCACCGCTACGCTCAATCGCGCCAGCGGACTGCGCAGCTCATGGGAGATGTCGAAGAGCAGCCGGCGCTCCGCGGCCAGCAGCGTCTGAATATGATCCGCCATCCGATTGAACGCGGCCGCCAGATCTCCCAGCTCATCCTGGCGCGATTCCTCGGCGCGCGCCGTCAGATCGCCGCGTCCCAGCCGTTCCACAGCCGTACGCAGCTGGCGCAACGGCTTCGTCAGATAGTGCGCGAGGGCATAACAAAACAGCACCACCAGCCCGATCACTAAAAGGTGCGCCGGCTGGAGGAACCAGACATACCAGGACTCGCGAATCAGAAGAAGGCAGTAGCGGCCGTCGGCTGATTTCCGCGCGAACACATGGGAGCGGATCGCAAAAGGAGAATGGATCAACCGCTCCGCGTAGGGCATCATGGCCGCGTGCGATTCGCCGGTCAGCAGATCGGTTCCCTGGCCGTCGGTCAGCATGGCTTCAGAGGCGTGGGTAACCTCGCGAAATCTTTTGAGCGTCTCGCGCAGTTGCCCGGGCCCGCCATTCTCCCACGCGTGCCGCGCTTCGCCCAACTGCAGGCTCAGCAGCATCGAAAACGGCGCCTGCCGGGACGAATACGCATCGTAGGTCAGCGCGGTGGTCAGGATCACCGCCGCGATCGTGGTAATGATGGTGACCACGAACCAGGCGAGGATTTTTGCGAACAGAGAGCGCACTGGAGTCCTGCCTTATTTAATCGTCGGCCCGGCAAAATTGATAGCCCACGCCGCGCACTGTCTTAATAAGAGTTCGTTCCTTCTCCAGCTTCTTCCGCAGATGACTCACATGCATGTCGATGGAACGGTCGAATGGCGAAGCCTTGCGGTTATACATGCTTTCCATCAACACGTCGCGCGAAACCACGCGGCCGCCGCAGCGCATCAGGAGCTCCAGTATGTCGAACTCGAGCGTCGTTAAGTCTACCACTCGCCGGTCGCACGTTACTTCGCGCGTGCCCGGATCTATCGTCACGCCGTTGATCTCCAGACGTCCCTTCGCAGGCGCCTCGACGCGCCTCAAAATGGCCCGGATGCGCGCGACGAGTTCGCGCGGGTTGAACGGCTTGGCAAGATAATCGTCGGCGCCGAGTTCGAGCCCGACGATACGGTCGACATCCTCGCCGCGCGCCGTCAGCATCAGCACCGGCACGCGGCTTTGGGCGCGCAATCGCTTCAGCAGCGCGAAGCCGTCGAGGGAGGGGAGCATCAGGTCCAGGACGATCAGCGCGAAGTTTCCTTCGAGAGCCCGTGCCAGCCCGCGCGCGCCATCGTGTTCGAGCACTGCCCGAAATCCCTCCCGACCCAGGAATTCCGCCAGCAGCGCGCACAACTCCGCGTCGTCGTCGATAATCAGCAGCGGAATCATCTCATCCATGGTAGCGGCTGTCCCGGTCATTCCGAAAGCAGAGAGGTTGACACCTGTCTGCATGCTTACCGCATGGCGGTTCCGTTGAGGCCGAGCAGTAACGACAGCGGTGGGCGTCGACGCGCGCATGGGAGCCGCGCCGAGCCGAGTTGAACGCTGGTAAGCTAGACACTGATCCGCATGCCAGAAAATCTTCCTGTAGAAGAGCCGTTGGGGCCACGAGTGTCGGCGATTCTGGTGACCTGCAATCAGCTTGAACCGCTGCGGCGCGCGGTCGGGGCGCTGGGAAAGTCGACGGAGGGAACACGTCTCGAAGTCCTGGTGGTCGACTTGGGCAGCCAGGACGGCAGCGCGCAGATCGATCACGAATTTCCGGCGATTGTCATGCTGCGCCTGCCGCACAATTTCGGAGCGACGAAGGCGATGAATATCGGCACCCGGACGGCGAAGGGGGACTTGGTGTTTTACCTGTCGCCGGATGTAGAGGTTCGACCAGATACGGTACAAAAGCTGGCCGACCGGTTGGAGAACGAATCGGACGCGGCAGCGGTTTGTCCCCTGTTAGTGGATGAAAACGGCGAGCCCGCGTCGCGAGTTTATAAATTGCCCACGGCGGAGACGTTCAAGGGAGAAATGCAGCCGGTGGCGCTCGACCTGAAAGCCGAGAGCGTCAACGTGGAGTATCCGGGCCGCGATGCGCTGCTGGTGCGCAAACAATTCGTCAAAGGGATGAATTTCTTCGACGAGCGGTACGGGCAATTTTGGGCCGACGCCGACCTGGCGATGCAGATCCGGCGCGGCGCGAAGAAAATCCGGTTGTATCCGGCCATCCAATGCGTGCGCCACGCAGATACCTCTCCGGCGGCGACGGAAGGTGTGCTGGCAGCCGACCGGGCAGGCGGGGCGGCGGCGTTTATCGGCAAATATTACGGCTTTATGGCCGGGCTCGGGTTCCGCATCGGGGCGATTCTGAGGGCTCTGGGACATTTTGATTTTAAACAGGTTATCGCCCTGGTGAGCGGCGGGAAGATCGACGGGTCGCAGGCGGGGTAGAAAACGAGGTTGGCCGCCGATGAACGCGGATAAACGCAGATTAAAACAAAGATCCGCGTTCATCGGCGTTCATCAGCGGCCATATTGGCGTAGCTCGACTAAGGTTTTTCGCCTACTACTCTAACTTTCTTCCCATACTCTCCCGATAGATTCACAGTATGCACATGGAAGCATTCTTGTGGATGTTCCTGCCGGTGTTCGTCGCTGGAGGGAGCGCGCTGTTGTCGTTCTACATCATGCAGGCGCGGATGGAAGTCGCGTTGGCGCGGGAGCGCGAATCGCTGGCGGAGGCGCGCGCTACGATTACCTCTCAGAAGATCACGATGGAGGAGCGCATCAAGGCCACGGAAGAATCGACCAAGCGCCTCGCGATGGACGAGTTCATGCACGACTTCCGCGTCGAGGAACGCAGCTATGCGCGAGAAAGCAAATCGCTTACGGCGTCCAGGAAGGCCATGGTCATGCAGGAGCGGCTGTTTTTCCGCAACATCCCGCTCTCGAACTGGATCGAGCACGAGATGATCGTCGAAGAGGGGATGGACCTGGACCAATTGCCGAAGGAATCCGTTTTCGCCAAGCCAGCCATCGCCAGGCCGGCGGCGGCGCCGGCGGGCATAGCCACATCCGAGGGCCGGCTGACCATCTCGAAGTTCCTCGATGAAGTCACGACCGGGAGTCGTAACGGACACGAATCAAACACCTTACTTGCCACGTCCGTAGCGACATCAGTGGCCGCTTTCGGGGCACAATAACGTAAACTGTTCTAAAATAGAACCGTCATTAGTAGTAACAGGATTATGATGGGGCTAATGGCCGAGCCTCTCTTGGCTGAACAGACCGAATCGATACTGGTGCGCGACTTCGGCGCGTGGATGACGTCCGAGCAGCGGCGCATTTACGGTTTGTGCCAAAGATTTCTGCAAGATCGCGATGAGGCCGATTCCGCTACCCAGGACGTTTTTCTCAAAGCCTATCAAGCGTTGATTCGGGAAGATGCCAAGGAATTGGACGATCCGGCACGCTGGGTGACGCGGATCGCGGTGAACACCTGCCTGGACCGGCTGCGGTCGCGCAAGTGGCAATTCTGGCGGCGGAGGCCGTCTTCTGAAGACGAAGCGGCGATTCTGGCGATGGCGCCGTCACGGACTCCGGAGGCGGAGGACCGGTGCTTCGCGGGAGAAATCGGGCAGCGGCTGGCGGCTGCGCTGGGAAGGCTTTCCATCCGGCAGCGGACGGTGTTTACCTTGCGGCACTATGAGGATCTGAGCCTGGAGGAAATCGGCGCGCTGCTGGGGCTGGACGTAGGGACGGTGAAGGCGCACATGTTTCGCGCGGTCAGTAAACTGCGCGTCGAATTGCGCGACCTTTACGATGGGACATCAAAATGAAGCATTTGACGACGGACGAGTTAGTGGACCGGCTGTATGGGATCGCGGAAGGCGGTCATCTGGAGAACTGCG
>JBEKOZ010000123.1:0-9582 GCA_049521275.1 Bryobacteraceae bacterium
TCTGTCGCAACGAATTGATTGTCTCCGCCCAGGCGCGCGCAGCGGCCGATTCCGCGATTGACGAAATCGACCATCTCGCGCTCGCGCTGGAGACTGCTAACGGTGGCGATTTCGTTGCGGTCCTGCAGAATCGCGCCAGAAGACTCTTGCAAAATGAGTGTGCCTTTCAGCTCCGAGTGGTCGATGTGGCCGCGCCCGTGGCGAAGTCCCTCGGTCAAAATCTCGTGGTCACGGGCAACTGAAACTCGCTCGAACACGTGATCCTCGGCATGTTGGAGCGACGGTCCGGCGGATTCGATTGCCGGCGCTCGAACCGGATCTCCCTTGCGCAGGACGGCTAGAGCGCTCGCTTCCTTCTTTGTAAGGCGCGACCGCTGCCTTAAATGCAACTCGTCAGTGGAGATCTCGATGAGCTTGTTGGCACGCGTCTCTCGCACGAGTACCGCGACTTCATTGTCCGTCGGTGGCCTGCCATTCTTTTCCGTGAACTCCTCGATGGCTTCGTCGCGCTGCCGGCTTCGTTGGCTGTACTTAGTGAGAAGCTCATCGGAGACGCCGCGAATCTCAAATCCTCCGTCCCTGCACTTCGCGTCGCGGCGTTTCTGGATTTCGTAACCGAGCGACCGTACCTGACGGGCGAGCGAATTGCGATAGATCTCGGTGAGGTACGCCCGGCGCTCGTAAATGCCCGATGCCTGTAGCGCTTTCCAGCGGCCTTCCGTTCCGTCGTAAGTCAGATTTGCGGCCACCGCGTGCGTGTGAAGCTGGGGATCGAGTTCCCGGCTGGTGTCGTGATGATAAACGGCAATCGCCAAATTGCTGGTCGCACGATCGGTGTTCGCGCCATCCTGGCGCACTCGCGTGGCGGCGTGAGCTTCCAATTCTTGGAGGGCCTCAGTGACGGCCTTCTCGTGTGCGTCGATCAGCCGCTTGTCGCCGCCGACCACGGCCATGATGGACACCGACTTGGGCGCAGAGATGGTGAAGTCGTAGAGATGCCTTCCGTGGGATTGCGTGGTTCCGTCGGCGGCGACCCGATCGGCGCTCTGGCGCTGGCGCAGAAACTCACCGTTGGCCGGATTGAGCCCTTGGCGTAGTGCTTCGAAGTCCTCCGACGTCACTGGCCCGCCAAGACCCAAGAGCTCAGCCCCATGACCCTCCCAATGCCCAACCACGCGCTCGCCTTCGGCGTAGTAGTCGGCATGTTCGAGGTGCCGGGACGAATATCCTTTGCCGTCGGACATAGCGCGGATCGTGAGCATCGGGTCATCCTAGTGCTTGGCTCGCAGTTTCGTTTGAGGCATCTTGCTTGTGGGAGCTGGCAATGCGGGCGCATACACGATTTGCGCCGTTGGCGGGAAGAAGGACCGTTGAAACCAATACTCGAGCACAAGGCCGGTTGCTAGTCCGAAGATCAGAATTGCAGAGAACAACACACGCTTTCCGCGATCGAAGACGTGCTTGGAGTTGGCAGCTTCTTTTCTCAATTCGGAAGATTCCGATTTGAGACTGGCGGCGGCTTGGCGCGTCTCCCCTACGATTCCGCGATGTATATCGCCCAGCTCTCTCGCGGTCTGCATCAACTCAACGTTGCCCTTCTTCATCTGCGCGCTGGTAACGGCGAGTGCGCTGGCGGTTTCTGGGATCGTCGATTGGAGAAATAGCTGGCGTAAGCTCTCATTGACTGCGGCGGCAATCGCTGCTGGTTTAATGCCCGCCGCGACGGACTGTGGAAGCTCTGCTAGGCGCTGATCGATCTGCGCTTGTTGCATCTTCACCGATTCCAGGACTTCTCGGAGTGCTGCGAACGCCTCGGCGAACATCTCCTTGAGCTTCTCGTTCTCAACGGCGGTTCTAAGTGGAGCATCAAAAATGAGTACACCTAGAAACTGCATGGCTCGTAGAATGCGAAGCATTTCGTCGTTCTCGGGGAGCGATCGAAGGTGCCGCATCTCGCGATAGTAGTCGGCTCGCACTTCTGGAGGCAGCGCGTTTGCAATCCGGTCCAGCGTATCCGGTTCTTGAGGGTCAGCGGTTCCATTCACGGCAATAGCAGCTCCTTGACGCTGTCGAACTCAGCAAACATGCGCCGACGATAGCTTTGCGCGCGCATTACGAGCGATGATCGCTGCAACTCCCCCGCGTTCGTTCTTCTCGCAGCGACATCGCCCAATGTCACGCCGTGATTCCGAACGGCGTTCTCTAGTTCGGCGAGACGATAATCCATGCCAATCACCGCGGGCTGCAAGCGCCTTTGGAATTGCGTGGCCTGGTCACTCTCGCGCCAGTAGGTAAAATCTGTGTGGTCGGTAATGCTGTTCTCAACGATCAGATATTTGACCCGGTCTTGGAGCCGCGCTGCCCACGCGAGCACGCTTTCCACGCTAGCCGGATCGGCGGTCACGATGCCGATCGCGGTGAAAACGATGCCAGCAGCCGAGACATCGGGATACATTTTGTCGAACCAGTCATAGGTGACTTGGCCTGCTCCCGCGCCCATATCCGCGAGAATCACTGGCGGACCGTCTGCGAGTTGGTCGACGAACGAATCGAGACCGGCCGGCGTATGGATGTTCACCTTGGGAACGCTTCCGCCGAAGAAGTGCGTCAGCGATCCGCGCGCCTTGTTCTCGGTGTCGAGGTCCAGTAGTTTCACCGGAATCTCGTTTTCTTCGAACCATTCGGCCAGGCCGGCCATGACGCTGGTCTTGCCAACGCCGCCTTTGCCTCCCATCGAGAGGATGACCCTCTTCTCGGCAGCCACTGCTGCGGCGTTTGCATCTTGATTAGTGCTGGTTTGTTTTGAGTTGCTCATATCTCCAACTCCTGCCGTTCTGTTTCAACCGCTCCCGCACTACGGCTAAAGTTCGCCGTAGACGAGAGAAAGCTCCTGGTACCTCTTTTGCAGCTTTGGCATCGCTGCCGCTTGCGCGAAAACGTTTTTGAGACCCTGCCATTCCTCGTCCGAGAATTCGATGGTGACGTTATCCCGATGGCGATAAAAATGAAACACTAGTGGCCCGTCAGGTTCTTCTAGATCTGCAGCCCCGTAGAAATAGTCTCCGTTCCAGTTGCGACTGAGCGAGACCTGTTCCAGCATCGCCGAGAACTCTCGGATCTGGGGATACGTACCCATTGGGTACGTAATACCCTTGTCTTGCATTGAAATAGTGAGGGATAAGTCGCCATCGCCGATTCCGGTAAACGTCAGGCGAAATCCCGGGACCGCGACTGGCGTAATTGCTTCCGTAACAATCAGAGGCTCGCGCAAGGAAATCACGGGCCGCTTCTCTCGCATCCAGTGCCCGCGTGCCGCCAGCCGGAACAATGTCTCTATATAAGGAAGCAGCGCTCGGTTGAGGGCGACAATGTCCGGCAACTCTTCGTCGCGAATAGACACATAGAAGTTGCGGCCTGCGAAGACGGGCATACCAACAGACCGAGACTCGCGCAATTCGTGAAGCAAGCGCCCGGTCACGCGCGGCATGAGGTCGGGATCGAACTGGCGATCATTGAATACGGCCTGCTCTTGAGAACCGAGGTTGCTCAAGTAATAACGATCGAGTTCGACGCCACGATCTGCGCGCAACCCTCTGACGGCGAGGACAGCTTCAAGCACAACGGCAAACGCTGCCGGAGCCGGATACGAGCGATCCTCTCGGGTGTTTTCGCAGGCCATCTGAATGTATTGCGAAAGAAAGATCCACTCGGCCCGCGAGAGGTCGTGCTTCTGCTCCCACTTCCGCCGAATCTCCCACATGGACTGTGTTGGGGATCGCTGGAGGTCGGCGACTTCCAACCGAAAATCGAGTCGGTCATCTTTGGCGGATTCCAGCAGCGTCTTGGCAACATCAGAGATTGATACCTGCTCACCCCGCCCGTTGGAGATAACTTGTTTAGAACGTTCGAGAAACTCGCGAAGCGCGTCCGAGATCCGGATCGACAGCGTCTGTTGCTGAGGCTTGCGCTCCACGGTTTAATGATGCCACACGACATAATCGATTGCAATCAATTTGATGTAGCATATTGCATCGATACAATAAAATGTGTATAATCCTGACCAGGGATTATCGTCCCCACAAGAAAGCCTCGGGCGGAACCGGCGGCTTCTCAAAGGATGTGTGCCGTGTCCTTATCAAAACACCTCCCCCACTCTGGCACCACATGCGTCGCACCACTCCCTCGTCAATCTCGTCCCCGAGTCGCCAGAGCACCGGAAAGGTGATGCCATGGCGACCCACGAGATTCTCACAGTTGCGGAAATCGCCGTGGAACTGCGCTGCTCCAAGGCGCACGTTTACAACGTAATCGCCGGCAAGGTCGACGGCGTCCATCCCCTCCCAGCCATTTGCATGGGCCGCAGGAAACTGGTGCGGCGCGCAACTTTGGAGGAATGGAAAAAGAGCAATGAAAGCGGCGCTCGGGATGCTAACATGGCCTCGTCGTCAGCAATCGACTCAGTTGGACGCATGAAGGAGAAAATTCATGCGTAAACGGTTTCAGAAAGGTAGTTTGGAGAAAGTTCGTGGTGTGTGGATCGCAAGATGGCGGCAAGACGGAGAGCGCAAGGCCGAAATGTTAGGTCGCGTTTCACAGATGACCAAGGCACAAGCGCAGATCGCGTTGGCCACTCTTGTGGCTCCCATCAACAACAGGCGAAGTCACCCATCGGGGCAGACAAGCTTCGGTGATTTTGTTCGCGATGTCTTTTTGCCGTTCTACCGGCGAAAGTGGAAGCGCTCGACCCTAATGACGAACGAGGATCGGTTCGCAAACCATCTCACGTCTGAATTTGAAGCTCGATCCCTGGGCAGCTTTGGCAGGGATGAGTTGCAGGCGTGGCTCGATCGGAAGGGCGGGAAGCTTTCATTCAGCGTGGTAGATCATCTCCGGTGGGATCTGAAGCAGATATTTGATATGGCGGTATCAGAAGGATACTTGCAGAGGAATCCGGCGGCGTTGCTGTTCACGCCAAGAGGATGTCGGCGGCCGGAAACGCGGGTTATGACCTTAGAAGAAGTACGACTGCTGTTCTCGGTCTTGGATGTTCGGGAACGGTTGATCGCGAGACTCGCGTTGCTGGCTGGAATGCGTCCCGGTGAAATTTTCGGTTTGAAGTGGCAGCGGATGGAAGCGGATTATGCGGACATCCGCCAGCGTGTGTACCGGGGCGATGTGGATTCTCCGAAATCGGCGAAGTCGGTGCGGCATGCAGCCCTCTCAGATGGGTTGCTTGTTTCTATCGACGAGTGGCGAGCCTTGTCGATCGACACCGGCGCCGATGCCTGGGTATTCCCATCCGAGCGCCTCACAACGCCTTTGGCGGTGGATAACTGTTGGAGGCGGGGTTTCGCGCCCAAGCTCAAGCCGCTCGGTTTGGGCTGGGTGAACTTCCAAGTCATGCGACGAACCCATAGCTCGCTGTTAAAGGAGTTGGACGTCGATCCGCATGTGCGCGCTGAGCAAATGGGACACACCGTTGACGTGAACGAGAATGTTTATACGATCACGTCACTCAAGCGCCGGAAGGATGCCGTGAACGCCCTGGAGAAGGCGATTGGCGCTTAATGGACTCTATTGGACTTTACTTTTTTGTCCATCTTCGTAAGTTATTGAAAAGATGGAGCGGGAGACCGGGGTCGAACCGGCGACGTCCAGCTTGGGAAGCTGGCATTCTACCACTGAATTACTCCCGCTCAAATCACGTCGTAATCTTAACAAAAAACGCCAGTTGTCGACAACGTCAAAACCAGCCAGCATGAGAACCCAGATTCTAGCTCTGTATGCAGCCGTGTTCAATCTAAAAGAGAAAGCGGAGGAAAATCGAGCGGTCGGATTCTAAAAAAGGACACCACCGCGACTACGGAGCCGTTGGCTTCTTGGGGGATTGCAAGCTGCGGTGAAAGCGTTTGCGCTGCCGGCATTTGAGGACGCATTCATCGGCGAAAGCTTTGCACGGGAAAACCCGATCCAAGCTACGTGGATGGATACTGGGTCCCCGGACACTGAACCGCATCTACGCGCAGCACACAGGCAGCTTCAATAAAATGTCCGGTACGGGTCGAAGGTGCCCTCCTGAATTGGATTCTCAGCTTAACTATACCAAAGCAGACTCCGCAGCTAACGCCGTGAAAGCATGTGCAAGTTCGACTAAAATGTCCCGTGAAAGCATGGGAAAACGTGGAAAGAGGGATGGGCGGCTGCCGGCAGTGAGAGTCGGCAGATCGACACAGCACTGCGAGCAGGCACCCAGCGTCCTTCACTGCGTTCAGCTCTTGCCGTACGCCGTAATTAATGTAATCCTTGTTCGCCACACCTGTGTGGCGCGTGGAGGAGTTTGTCGAAGATCAACAGTATTTGGATTCTCTTTCACCACGAATCACGCACGCCGGCCAACTCAGGGCTAACGGGCATGATTCAGGTTCGTCTGCCAGGTCCTCTCATCCGTACCAACAAATTCACACAATCTGGCGAGCATTTCCTGAACCTACACGGGTGTCAACCCGTCAAGGCACTTCTGCCAGAACATCAGGGGTTCTGGCTTTCGTCGCCGTCAGAAAATCCCACCGGAAATGTCGATGACGCACGCATAGACAGGCTTCTGACGGTTTTGTCCCTGGTCATCCTTCTCGAAAACGGGCCCGGTCTCGTATTCCCTGATGACAAGGCTGTTCGTCGCGCCGTCGGGGTATGTAACGAATCCATGCCACAGAACAGAAGGCCCAACTCCGCCACCATCGGTGGCACCGGAACTGTCTCCTTCCCGCCAGTTGAACATCGTTAAATCATCATCTGCTTCCGTCGCAACCAACACCTCGAAAACGGTCTTGATTGATCCTCTCGACAGGTCGGGGCCCACTCCCCTGATTGTCACCTCAAGCTTCCCGTGGGACCGACGTACTTCGAGCACGCGCGACGGACCCAGAAGAGCAAAATCGGTCATTACTGCGGCAGACAACTTCTTGTCGTCGCTTATCGAGTTGCGCTGGTATCGTGCAAGCGCAAGGCGCATGAGCACGCCATACACGGGCGGATCGCTGAATGAGAGGTTGCAATACCACCGTTGTTCCAGCTCATCGAATACCGGATCGAACGCGGCAATTGTTTGTCCATTCACGTTGAGCGTGCTGGCGGAACTCTGCAGTTCAATGTACATATCTTTCTTTTCCGCCGTTGCCCAGATGGCGTGAGTGCCCCACGCAGAAACCTGGTTCTCTGCGCCTGAGTCATAAGTGGAGGGTATCCGAGCCTGGCTCCCGGATGGAAGGATCACGGCAAGCTGTTCACCCGCTCCCGTCACAAACCATGGCCGGTTGAGTACGACGGCGAGACCACAGGTCCGGGTCCGGCTGTGTTTTTCGAACTGCCACTGGAAAGTAGGCATCACATATTCGATGTCCGGTACCGGCGGAGCGGCGATTGATAGAAAGTCATACAGGGCCTTTCTTGAGGGCACCACTGTTGGCGCCGGAATAACCGTGGCATATCGCGAAATCCCCGCGATCGTCAGCATCACGCGGCGATACCGGCTGTCGCTCCATGGAAGAGTGATCGGAGGAGATGTATCCGTACCGCTGGCCGGTCCAATATTGGTTGCCGGAACACCCTGTCGGCTCTTCGGGAGTTGACGTGTGAAAAAAGCAGCGTTTGTCGGCTGATCGGCCGGGGCCGTTTTTGAGACATCGTCGATTTTGTCCGTCCACGATGCCTCGATTGATACCTTCGAAGTCGTATAAGGTTCAAACGTCGTCGTTACCGTAGGGGACTGGTATTTGTTACGGTCGAATCGAAAGAGAGGCAGACCTTCCACTGTTTGATGCGGATCGTCTCGCACGTTTAACACTGAGTCGGGGATCACAACCGGAATGTCAGTAGCATGCGTCATCCGCACAATCGTTGGCCTGCATACGTTTGAGTTCTCCAGCTGCACGCCCTGACTGAATCTGTGGACATTGCGCTCTTTGTCGTCGATTGTCGGCGTAAGCTCAAGGACCGCCGTCATTCCCGGAGGCAGTGTGCACTGAATAACCCTTGATTTGCGTGTAAGCCATTTATTCTCGTCCGTCAGCGAACCCGGTTTTTTGATGGATAGAGTGGGGAGAGATCCGGCCTTTCCCGCCTTCAGCACAATGCAGTGGAGAACGTAGTCTGGCCAGTGGCTCGATAGATAAAATTTTAGCGGCACCGGTTTTGTCGCGCCCGTCTGCGGCATCGGCGTATTGCCGATGAAGTAGAGCGTTGCCTGAACTCCGTCACACATCGGATCGGGGACATATGCGGTTGTGTAGTCCTCCTCGGACTCGGGAAATGGAATCACCGCGGGAAGCGCACCGGGGTTTTCCGGTTTTTCTTTCTGCTTTTGGAGAGGGATGGTTTTTGCGCCCTTTTTGATCAAATCGTCGCGCATCCCGTGGCGTCTCGCGACGGAGGCAGTCGCGGCGCCCGGCACAAGATAGCGCACCGATTCCTTGATTACCGGCGTCGCTTCCAGCTTTGGATTTTTCGATGCCTCGGGATCCTGCGGATTCTTGATCCGGCTGGAAACATACATCAAGGACTGGGTCTCGGCGATCGGCTCTCCCTTTCTTCCGATCAGACGTGGACCGAGGACCATCTCATATCGCAGGAATTGAAACGGCTTCAGCATAGGAACCGACGATCCCTGCGTTGTGGGGACCGCCGAAGCCTGTGCCGCGCTCAGATCAAAGGCGCGTGCCCGTCCCGTAATGTACACCGGGCGTAGCGAAAAGGAATAGTTTTTCCCAAACCGCTGAGGAGGAATTTCCAGACCGCTCGGCAACGTATATACCGCCTTAAACAGATCGCCCCATGGAATCTGCTGAACACTTACGTTTTGTTTGTTGCCGGATTTAAGCGGGCCTTTACCCGGCACTGGCTCCAGAAGGGCGAGAGATCCGTAGCGCCACGTGAAGAGTGCTTCGTCAATGAGATATTCCTGCGGCGGAGCGCCTTGAACAGTGTCGGTCGGCTTTGTAGCACTCGTGCGTACGCCATGCTCGCGCCCCTTTGACACCAAAAACGGCGTGTCCGGGCCTGTTTTTGGAAAATATTGTTCATCGCGCAGGGTAAGTTGTGACCAGCCACTTTCCTGGGTGTTGGACCAGGCGTCGGACCACACATCCACCGCAAAAGAATGAAAGAGATCTTCTGCATAGTAGTCAATCGTAGTTGGGTCAACGCCCGAACCCGCGGCTACCTTGTCCTTGACTTTCTTTTGCCTGTCATTCTGATAAACAAACATTCCATCGGTATGTGGAGAATGAGGAAGAATGACATACTTATAGTCCTCGTCCAGCCGCCGCGTTACCGATGCCACGGGGTTCATAGTGTGGTTGTTCAGCCGCAGAACAGCTTGGTTTGAGAAGTTGAAGGTCTGCTGGCTCGCCGCTTCAGGTTGCAGATTTTCTATCGAATAGTCCTGAGCAACGTTCACATATCCGTTCTCCCCGATAACAGGATTCTTGCTGTTGGCCAACGGCGATGGAATCGGCAGCGGCATGAATAGCTTTGCATCCACATACGTGAACGGCGACTTGACATCTAGGTCCGCATAGGTAGCCG
>JBEKOZ010000124.1:0-9574 GCA_049521275.1 Bryobacteraceae bacterium
AACCTCGAAATGATCACCCGCGACCCGCTCAAAATCCCCTGCCTGACAGACCGTTACTGGGCGACCTTTCCCGAAGTCAAGGCCGACCAGCTGGCCCGCACCCTTCACCTGGTCCAGCAAAATAAAAAGTCCCTCCCCCGAGTGAGCCAACTCTCCAGAGCCGACCTGCTCCAGACCATGGAACAAAACAACCAAGCCTGCCTGACCTACAAACTCTAAACCTCGCAGAACCAAATTGCCGCACCGCTAGCTCTTGTGGGGCCGGGCTTCAGCCCGCAGCCGACTTCAGGCGGCTGCGCTTCCGAGCCGTGACCGCAGGGAGCGGTTTCAGCGCCGGCTTTTTCGACAGTCGCGCCACCAAACTCCTTCGCGCTAAGCCTGCGCACTCCCCTCCTCCGGAACCCTTCCTTCGCACCCACGCCGCCGCATCCCCGCCCGGAACTTCTCCCGCTCCTCCGGTGTCAGTTGCTCCCACCTGTTGACGAAGCGGCCCCGCCGGAAAAATCCGCCGACCAGAATCCGGCTCAGCGCCAGCACTCCCAGCGCCTGCCAGAACGTGATCAGCCGCCCTCCGAGCAACACTGGAACCAGCCAGTTCCACAGCCCCATCACCACAAATCCCAACGCCGTCGCCGCCAGGATCGCCAGCGGCAACCCGATCCACACTTTTCGCATGCCTCTTCGATGTATCATTTGCTCTCTCCCATAATCTCTTCGTTGATTTCGTGCAATCGTTCTCGCAGATGGAGGACCGCGTAGCGTTTTCGCGACAGCAGCGTATTCACACTCAGCCCGGTTTCCGCGGCCATCTCTTTGAAGCTCCGCCCGTCGATCTCATGCGCGATAAACACCTCGCGCTGCTCTTTCGGGAGCTCTTCGAGCGCATCCTCGAGCTCTTCCCACAGCAGGCTGCGCGCAAACGCCGCCTCTGGCCCCGCGTCGGGTGAAGGAAGCAGTTCTTCAATCGTCAACCCGTCATCTTCTGGAAACTGTTCGGGCCGCTTCTTACGGAAAAAATCGATAATCCGATTCCGCGCCACCCGAAACAGCCACGCGCCCGCCTGCTCCACCGGCTTCATCAGCCGGTACGCCTCCACCAGTTCGTAGAAGACGTCTTGTAGGATGTCTTCCGCGTCCCCTTCATCGGCGACGCGCTTCCGGACGAAGCTGCGCAAGCGCCCTTGCTCTCTCCGGAATATTTCGGAGATCCGGTCGTTGCTCAGTACGTCCTCCATCTACTCATGAAGACGTTTGACCCCCGTGAATATTGTTGAAGATTATCCCAGTTTAAGGCTCGCTATTAAGAGCCGCTTCTTGCCGGATCAGCTCCCAAAGAGCAGCGACATTTTCCCTTTCCGTGGGGATAGAGCCGATCGAAACGCGCACCATCCATCGCCCGTCGAGAATCGCGGGCGTGAGATAGGCCTTTCCGGAGTGATTGATGCGATCCGCCCAGCCCTGCGTGTGACGATCCAGAGCCTCACCTTCTAAACCCTTTGGTTGGTATCGAATACATAACGTTTGCAGAACCACGGGAGCCAGGATCACCCAATCCGGAGCAGAGCGAACCTGTTCGGCCAGCCATTGCGCGTTTTCGAGATCGCGCCGCAGCCGCGTCTGCAACCCGCTAACTCCCTGTTCCCGAACGGCAAACCAGATTTTCAGCGCCCGAAATCGCCGCCCGAGCGGTATGCCCCAATCGCGAAGGTTCTTCACCTGACCATCGACCGAGGAGTGCAGATAGCTCGGATTGGTGGACATCACGCGAATCAGATGCTGTGGGTCGCGCACGTAGTAAAGCGAACAATCGAAAGCAATTCCCAACCACTTGTGCGGATTGAGCACCAGCGAATCGGCGTCCTCGATCCCCTTCCACATAAAGCGGCACTCGGGAAGAATCATAGCCGACCCGGCCATCGCGGCATCGACATGCACCCAGATTCCATATTTTTTCGCAACTAGCGCAATGGATTCAATAGGATCGATCGCGGTCGAAGTGGTGGTCCCGGTGGTTGCAACCACCGCGCAGGGCTTCAGGCCGGCGGCCAGATCCTTTGCGATCCGCGCGTCCAGCGCCTCCGCCTTCATCGCAAAGTATTGATCATGCTCGATTACGTGAACATGTTTGAACCCGGCCAGCATCGCGGCCTTATTGACGGAGCTGTGACTATACGCGGAAACATACACCACCTGCCCGCCTTTCTCGCGGGCGCACATCAGCGCTATCATCGTGCAAGTAGAGGCCGTATCCTGAATCACGCCTTGCCAGGCCGTGGACAGCCCGACCATCTGGCGCATCCAGTCCGTGGCGACTTCTTCGAGCTCGGTGAGCGCCGGACTCGATTGCCAGGAGAGCCCCAGCACGCCGAGGCCGGTGCTGGCGTAATCGCCCAGGACGCTCGAAAGGAGTCCGTTCGACGGGAAATAGCCGAAAAAATCGGGGTGCTGCCAGTGGGAGAGGCCGGGCATGATGATTTTGTCGAGATCAGAGAAGATGGCGTCAAAGGATTCGGGCGCATCAGGAGGCGCGGCGGGCAACTGCGCGCGAACCTCGCCCGGCGCGGTGCGAGCCATCACGGGCAGCTCGGCGACGTTGGTCCGGTAGTCGGCGATCCAATCGATGAGCTGGTGTCCGGCCTTGCGAAATTCCTCAGGGGTCATAAGGATATAGTCTACGACCAATGGTAGTAATAACGCCTATGCGTTATTCTCGATGCTCATGATTGTAAAAGCCCTCTTGGTGATTTGCGCGGTGGCCAACGCCCAGGACTTCCGAGGTAGCCTGGTGGGCGCGGTGATGGATTCGAGCGGCGCGCGGGTTCCTTCGGCCGACGTTCAGTTGCTGGCCACCGAGTCTTCGCTCGAACGCCGGACGGTGAGCGATAGCCGTGGAGAATTTCGTTTTAACGACTTATTGCCCGGGACTTATCAAGTGACCGTAAAGGCGCCGGGACTTGCCGAGGCTGTTTCAACAGTGACCGTCAATGTCAGTACCGTGCGTACGGTCGATGTCACGTTGAAACCGGCCGTGGCGCAACAGTCGGTCACTGTGCAGGGGCAAGCGTCTTCGATCGTCGCCCAGCCGATCGATACCGGCAGCGCCGTTCACGGTGGGGTGGTCACCGCCCGGGATCTGGAAACAATTCCGCTGGCGTTCCGCAGTTTCGCCAATATCGCCTACCTGGTTCCGGGGACGGAGCCGGTCGAGCCGTCCGACCCCACCAAGGCCCGCATTACAGCCGTCTCCTTCGGCGGCAGTTCCGGACTCAATGACGTTCTTTCCGTGGACGGAGGCGACAATTCGGACGATTACATCGGCGGCTTCCTGCAAAATTTCTCTCCCGACGCGGTTCAGGAATTTGCCGTGCGTACTTCGCAGGAAGATGCCGATACGGGGCGGACCGTGGGGGGCTCGGTGGTGATCACGACCAAGCGCGGAACCAACAACTGGCATGGCGGAGGCGCCGTTTATGAGCGCGCCGCCGCGCTCGATGCGCGCTACCCGATTGAGAATCCCGCGCCTCTGCCTAAACAGCCGTTCTCCCGGCAAAACTACATCGGCACCATCGGCGGACCCATCGTGAAGGACAAACTATGGTTCTTCGCTTCCTACGAGGGCGTTCACGAAGACGCGAGCATCGCCTACAGCCCGGCCAGCATCGCGCAGTTCCAGGCCCTCGCCACGCTGGCGTCTGAAGGACTCATTCCCGGAGTCAGTTCCATCCCGGTGCCGAACAATGTTGCGGTCCCATTCCGCGACGACCTGGCGATGCTTCGCCTGGATTGGTCGCAGTCGTCCAAATCGCAATGGTTCCTCCGCGGGGCGGCCGACAATTACACCATGGATAACGCGTTCGTGGCGCAGGGCACGCTTCCCTCCACCGGCGCGACCTCGCATTCAAATTACCTGAACCTGGTGGCGGGCCAGCAGTTCATTTTCAGTCCCTCCTGGCTGGGATCGTTCACCTTCGACGCCAGCGGATTGCGCTTAAATGAGGAGCGCAATGCCGACCTGGGATTCGCGCTGGCTTTTCCGTTCAGCTCGACATCCCAGACGATTTCCGGCTTCGAGACCTTTGGCGACAACCAGTTCGTCACCCCGATTACGGCTTTTCCCATAGAAAGGCAGCAGGAAAAATACCAACTGCGGTACGACGTCACGCATTATCTCGGCAAGCACACTACGAAATTCGGCATCGACTTTATTCACGAGCCGGTGCTGAGCGGCGCGCTTCCCGCCAATGCGGAAAACCTTACGGTTTTCCCGCAGGACCCTATCGCCTACGTCGCGAACCCTCAACAATTCACGGCGGACTTAACCTGCGCCCCCACGGCCACGTCAGGAACCACCTGCACGGACACGCCGGCGGGCAACGGCAGTTTCACGCAGAACGTGCAGCGTCTAGGCATCTATGCCATGGATTCCTGGCACGCGACACCCCATCTGACGGTGAACCTGGGCCTGCGCTACGACACCACCTTCGGACTGTTCGAAGCCGCGGGACGCTCCCAATTGGATAATCCCGCGCTGCTGACGCTGGAGGCGCTCCAGGTCCCTCTTTTTCAGCACATGGGCGCTCCCCACGATTACCGCAAGGCCTTCGCGCCGCGCCTGGGAATCGCGTATGCATTCGGACCCGGACAGAGCACCGTAATCCGCACCGGCTTTGGCATGTTTTACAACGATCTGGCGCAGAATGGCTGGGTGACGGCCTTCGAGGCGGTGAATGAACCGCCGGGTCCGTGCGTCAAGCCGACGGATTCCGGCTGTCTTCCCGGGGGCGCGGCCGGCTCCCTGATCGATCCGGATTACAAGACGCCCTATGCGCTGCACGCCAGCGCCGGCATCGAGCACGCATTCAATTCCCACTGGATGATCACCGCGGATTGGACGCACGAAAACGGCGTTCACGGCTTCAGGCGATACCAGTACGAGGCGGGCTACACGCTTTTCTCGCCGCTCTTCACCCAGGATGTCGCGACCCAGCAGGCGAATGTCCCCGATGTTCAGGTCTTCCGGTCGGACAACCGCTCCCGCTATGACGGCCTATCCGTCCATCTGCAAGCCAATGTTTCGCGCTTCAGCCTGGTCTTCAACTACACGCTGTCGAGCGCCGAAACCTGGGGCTGCGTTCTGGCCGAACTCTTCGACTATGTGAACGGAGTCTGCAATCCGCTTCATGCCTTTGCCAAGGGCGATTACGGTCCCTCCGGAGAAAATGTCACGGACCGCGCCGTTCTTGCCGGAGTGGCTCACCTGTGGGGCGGCTTCGATTTATCGCTGTTGAGCCAGGCGGAAAGCGCCCGTCCTTTCACGATGACGACCCCTGTTGACGTCAACGGCTTCGGCGATGCCATTGACGATCGGGCGGTGGTCAACGGCGTCCAAACCAGCCTCGACGAATTCCGGGGCACACCGTATATTCAGACCGACGTGCGCATCACGCGTCCATTCATTTTCCACGACCGCTGGCACGTGCTGCCCTTTATCGAAATGTTCAACGTGTTCAACCGCAACAATCCCGGCGCCAACTACGTGACGAATCTTGCCGCGCTGCCGACGCCGGTGAATAATCTCGCCAATGCCACGGCATTTTGCCTGAACGCGGCTTGCACCCAGACGCAGCCCATTACCAGCTTGAAACAATTGCGAGTGCCCGCCGGCGCGCTGGGCGATTTCTTTGGTCCCGGCACGACGGTCGGCATTCCGTTCGCGGCTCAGGTAGGAATCCGGTTAAGTTTCTAGCCATTTGTCCGCATGCTGACGCATGGCGGTTCAGTGGCTCGGCGGCTAGGAAACCGCTCCCTGCGGTCACGGCTCGGAAGACGTTTGCGGGCGTCAGCGGCTGTTTCCTGGCCGACTTTTTCCGCGCGGTTCAGCAGGCTGAGCAAGCGACATGAGCTACAGAACCGCCAAGCGTCAGCATGCGGACCCTTCAGCCGCGCTCACCGTCCGACGACTACGATTTGAAAACTGTCGGGGATGGCTGGCGGACGGCCTTTCGCCGGAGCCGGGCCGAATTCCGCGGCGGGCAAATAGAGTTTGTGCGCCTTCGGATCGGACGCGATGGTGCGGGCGCCGCGCTGGCTGGGGATGGTCGCGACCGGTTGGAATTTCTCGTCGATCATGGTGATGGTGCCGTCGCCGCCGTTGGCCGAGAAGGCGTAGCCGTCGTCGAAGGCGACTCCGTCGACTCCCGTGCCGATCGCGGGCGTCGCCAGAACCTTGCCAGTGGCCGGGTCGCTGACCACCATCATTTTATTTCCGCAAACCGAATAGAGCAGGATCTTTTTCGGATCGATGGCCAAGCCGCTCGGTTCGTCACAGGGCGCGATGGAATAGCGCTTGGTCACCGCGGCGGTTTTCGCATCGATCACGATGACCTCGTTCTTGTCCTCGATGTTGGCGTAAACGCGGCCTTTTCCGTCGACTTGTGCGAACTCGGGCTTGCCGCCGACGGGAATCGATAAGGCGATCACCTCGCCTGTCTTGGCGTCAAAGGCGGTCGCATCGCTGCTGCGTCCGTTGAAGGTGAAGACGCGCTGGGTGACCGGCTCATAAATAATGGCGTCGGGATTCTGACCCGTCTTGACCTTGCTCAGAACCTTGAGCGTCTTGATGTCGAAGACGGTGACGTCGTTATCGCCGCCGTCGCTGGTGAACCCCTTGCCCAGGTCGCCGGCGATGGCGATGCCGTGCACGCCCTTGGTCTCGAAGATCGTGCCGACCAATTGATCGGCGGCGGTGTCGATGACCTCGGTTTGCGTCGCGTGCGACACGTAGAGCCGGTGATTGGCGCTGTCGAGATAGGCGTAATCCCAGCGGGTAGCGCCGGGGATTTTGATCCTGTTAACTACTTTATAGGCCGGCGGCGCGGCGAATGCGAAGGCGGCTGCGGTCACGAGGAGGAACTTCTTCATAATGACGACAATATACCGCGGAACTGAAGATTGGCTGAAAGGCCTCATTGGCCGCTGATGAACGCTGATGAACGCGGATTCAAAGATGCCAAGCCTTTGTTTTCAATCTGCGTTTATCCGCGTTCATCAGCGGCCAACCTACTGAAACTCCATCCCGGACGTCTGAACTAATATATGCACCTCCGCGTCAATGCTAGCCTTGTCTTCATGAGAATTCTCATCACCGCCGGCTTTGTTGCCGCGCTTGCAGTTGGACAAACCGGATCTGAACCAAAAAAGATTACTTCGGTCGAAGGAATTACCGAATATAAACTCGATAACGGACTCAACGTCCTGTTGTTCCCCGATACTTCCAAGCCCACCGTCACCGTCAATATCACCTATCTGGTCGGCTCCCGCTACGAAGGGGGCGGCGAAACCGGCATGGCTCACCTGCTGGAGCACATGCTTTTTAAAGGGACGGAAAAGCGCGGGAACGTCATGACCGAGTTGCGCGCCCACGGCGCCAACTTTAACGGCACCACGTGGTTCGACCGCACGAATTATTACGAAACCATGCCCGCAACCGACGATAATCTTCGCTACGGGCTCGAAATGGAAGCCGACCGCATGATTCACTCCCGTGTTTCGCGCGAGGACCTGGATAGCGAAATGACCGTGGTGCGCAACGAGTTTGAGATGGGCGAGAACAGCCCCGAGGCGATCCTCCAGGCCCGCGTGATGTCGACGGCGTATCTGTGGCATGGCTACGGCCGCAGCACCATCGGCGCGCGCAGCGACATCGAACACGTGCCGATTCCGCGATTGCAGGCTTTTTATCACATGTACTATCAGCCGGACAATGCGACGCTGGTGGTCGCGGGGAAATTCGACGAAGTCAAGACCCTGGCGTGGATCAAGGAAATTTTCGGCGCGATTCCCAAGCCCACTCGGCAGCTCATCCCGACTTACACAGAAGAGCCCACCCAGGATGGCGAACGCGACGTGAACCTTCGCCGCACCGGCGACATCCAGGTTGTGGATATGGTCTATCACACGGCAGCCGGCTCGCATCCCGATGCGGCGCCACTCGAAGTGCTGGCCGCCATTCTCGGCGAAACGCCATCGGGGCGCCTTTACAAAGCTTTGGTCGAGACCAAGAAAGCCGTCCACACTTCCGGCGATAACCTGGATCTGCACGATCCGGGAGTGATCGAGTTCACTGCCCGCCTCAGCAAGGAAGGTTCGCTCGACGATGTCGAAAAGACCATGCTCAGCGTAATCGACGGCGTGTTGAAAGAGCCTCCTTCCAAGGATGAAGTCGAGCGCGCCAAAGGCCGCATCCTCAAGAATATCGAGCTGGCATTCAATGATTCGGAACAGATCGCCATCAATTTGAGCGAATGGGAATCCATGGGCGACTGGCGTCTTCAGTTCCTGTTTCGCGATGGCGTAAAGAAGGTGACCCCGGAGGATGTCGCCCGGGTCGCCAAGCTTTATCTTAAGGATTCGAACCGCACCACCGGACGATTCATTCCCACCGCCGCGCCGGACCGCTCCGAAATTCCCGCGACTCCCAGCGTCGCCGCGGAGGTCAAGGATTATAAAGGCAACGCGGCTGTCGAAGCAGGCGAGGCCTTCGATCCTTCGCCCGCCAACATCGACGCGCGGACCATTCGCGTCACGCTGCCCAACGGGATGAAGCTGGCGCTGTTGCCGAAGAAAACCCGCGGCGGCACGGTCAGCGCCACGCTGGCTCTCCACTTCGGCGACGTGAAGAGCCTCACCGGCAGGAGTACGGCTGCGCAGTCCGCGGGAACACTTCTCATGCGCGGCACGGCGAAACACACCCGCCAGCAGATTCAGGACGAGCTGGATAAGTTGAAGGCGCAGATGACAGCCAACGGCGGCCCGACTCGCGCCAATCTCACCATCAACACCATTCGTGCCAGCTTCCCGGACACTTTGCGATTGGCCGCCGAAGTCCTGCGCCAGCCAGTGTTCCCGGAAACCGAGTTTGAACAAGCCCGCCAGGCCAGCGTCACCAATATTGAAAGCGGCCGCGCGGAGCCGCAGGCGCAGGCCGGCAAAGCGATGGGCCGGCACATTTCGCCTTATCCAAAAGGCGACCCGCGCGCCGTCCCGACGTTCGACGAAGATGTCGAGAGTTACAAGAAGCTTACGCTGGCCGACGTCAAGAAATTCTACGCCGATTTCTATGGCGCCTCGAACGCGGAGCTCGCCGTCGTTGGCGATTTCGATGCGGCGGAGATTCAGAAGATCGCAACGGAGCTGTTCGGCTCCTGGAAGAGTCCGGCCCCGTACACGCGTATCAAGGTCGAGTGGAGCAAGCTCGAAGCGGTGAACCGATCGATCGAAACGCCCGATAAAGCCAACGCGGTTTTCTTTGCCGTCACCACGCTTCCCGTCAACGACGACGACCCGGACTATCCAGCGCTCTTTATGGCCAATACCATCCTTGGCGGCGGTACCGAATCGCGGCTGTTCACGCGGATACGCGGTAAGGACGGCTTGAGCTACGGGGTGGGCAGCGGGTTTTACGCCGGAATCGACGAGAAGTTCGCGCGCCTGATGGCCTATGCGATTTGCAATCCGCAGAATATTTTGAAAGTCGAAGCCGATTTCAAAGACGAGATTGCCAAGATGCTTGCCA
>JBEKOZ010000125.1:0-9529 GCA_049521275.1 Bryobacteraceae bacterium
AATTGGCCCGGGCGTGCGTCTGGCCTCTGGCGGCGATGCTCGCCTGCGGAGCGCTGCTGGCGGAAATCCTGCGGCGCTGGCCGCATAAACGCATTCAAGCGATGCCCATGGCCTCGGGCAATCCGTTCCGCATCACGCCCGCGCTGCGCTTCGGCGCCCTGTTCGCCGCGGTGGTGTTCCTGTCGAAATGGGCCACGGCGACGCTGGGCGACGGGGCGTTCTACGGGACCAGTTTACTGGGCGGCCTGGTGGACGTATCGACGGTGATCGCTCCGGCCGCGGAGTTGTTGCGGAAACAGACGCTGCCCCTGGCGACGGCCGAAATCGCGGTGCTGCTGGCACTGGCGGCGAACGCCGTGCAGAAGATTCTGGTCGCCCTGGCGTCGGGAACGCGGGAGTTTGCATGGCGGGTCACAGCGGTGTTCGCACTGTGGGCCGCCGTCGGCCTCGGAACGTGGTTTATTTGCCTCAAAATTTGACCAGCCCGCACGCCTACGCTACGATAGATGTGCGGGGTGGAGCAGTCTGGTAGCTCGTTGGGCTCATAACCCAAAGGTCGTAGGTTCAAATCCTACCCCCGCAACCAACTCCTTAACCCCCAGTTAAGTACGTTACCCGCTTTCTTGCCCGCAGCGATACCCCATGGGCGTTAATGCGTTGGCGACGAGACCTTCCTGTCCAATGACACGGCGGCCCCGAGGTCTGGTACAATCCCTCATTGTCTGTTCTCGCCCAACTCCAACTTCAACCTGATAGGAGCAAAGCAAAGGTATGCCGACTTCTCGAAAACCCTCGGCCCGAATTCTAGTCGCGATAACATTGGTATTTGGTGCTGCATCCCTCTGTAGCGCTGGAACAATTATTGTTGGCACACCGGCCGACAGCGATGAAGGCAACGCGTTTCCGTTCGGCGGTGCGTTCAACGGTGAATACCAGCAGGTGTATACGAACAGCTTATTCAGCGGGCCAATTACCATCACCGGTCTGGAGTTCTTTAACACGCAATTCAACGACGACGCAACCGCGATGAACACTGGCACATTCACCATCTCTCTATCGTCGACCAGCGCAGACTGGGACACCTTGAGCAGCACCCCGGCAAACAACATTGGCGTGAACAATACCGAGGTATTCAGCGGAAGCTTGGCTCAGCCTTGGGCGTTTGGCGATACGCTAACGATCACGTTTTCAACCCCCTTCACTTACACGCCAGGTCCGGGCGCTAACCTTTTAGTGGACATCGTCAGCACCGGAACCGATGATGCGGGCGGCCTTATATTTTTTGACGAGAACGGCTACAACAATGGTGGCCGCAATGGCAATACAATCTTTGGGCGCGAATACGACGGCACTTCCGAAAGCGACCCGGTCAGCGGTGTCGATTCTGGCTTCGGGCTGGTCACTGGCTTCGAAACAACGACTCCCGAACCGGGTACACTCTCGCTTTTTGTTGTTTCACTGATCGGTCTAGCAATGGCGCGCCGTTGCGCAACAACGCGCCGCACGTGCGCCCGTCCGGGCTCGGGTGGCGCCTAACTACCACCGGCGCACGCACCGTCAATTGCGGTGCCAACACAGTTACACATATAATGCGGTCATGAAGAATATCACGCTCAGCGTAGACGAGAACCTCCTGGCTGCCGTTCGACGCCACGCCGCCGAACGCAATTCCACCGTGAACGCTCTGGTCCGTGACTACTTGACCGGTCTCGCCGCGCACGAGCGCGGGCGCCGCTGCGGCAGTTGAGCGCGCAATCTCAGGGGCGACTCGGCAAGAAAACGTGGACCCGCGAGAATTTGCATGACCGTGAGCGCCTTCTTCGACACCAACGTCCTGGTCTACGCCGCGACAAGAGCGGGCAAAGACGAACCCGGAAGAAAGCGCGCGCTTGAGCCCATCGAATCGACCCGCGCGGAGCTTCTCGTTTATGTCGTCTGCACATCCGCCGCCAGGAGTTTCTCCAGCGCGGATAAACGAGCACGCATCGGCCTCAGTTCCTCGTCATTCAGGTTTTCGGCGCAACCCTCCACGATCCGTCTTCCTTCCTGATAGAGGGCACGGCGAACCGCCGGGTCCTGGTTCGTCCAGGCAATGTCACTGAGCGCGCGCAGCAGCCGCAGGCTGACGGCGACATCCGATTTCGAGTACAGGCGGATTTGTTGAAATGCGGAAATCAGCAACCCCTCCAAACCGATCCACGGAATACTGACCCGCGGGATGCCGGGCGGATCGTAGAGGACGGAAGCGGGCAGTTCCCGCGAGACGAAGCGGATCAGGATGCGGCTCAACTGGTCGACGCAGGAGATGGCCGTGGTGGGATCGTTCACCGCGGGTGAGATGGCCTTCAGCGCGATATCGACAATCTGCAAAACTCCGAACTCCACGTCCTGCTGCAAGGTTCGCGACGGGCCCAGGTCAAAGGCGCCGAGAATCTCGCCGGCGCTCTCGGCCGACAGCCGTTTCGCCTTGTAGACCAGCACCAGCGGCGTGCCCGCGGGAACGAATTGACCCACTCGCCGGACAGCGCGGATCTTGACGTGATGGAATTTCGCCAGGGTGACCAGAAGGCGGGTGTCGATGAACCGGATATAGCCGGACGCCTGGCTCAGCAAAGGGACGTCCCAGGTGTCCAGCTCACGCGGTGTATTTTCGAGCGCGGTCTGGTTTCCGCGCGGCAGAGGCATGACGTCGTCGATGCTGCCTTCCGTCTCCGCCGCAATCCGGTCGACGATATGGCTGACGCTGATGGCCTGCGAGATGTGGTGAATGAAGTACAGCAGCCACGCCACGCACGCGAGGGCGAGCAACATCGCTCCACAAACAGCCAATACCGGCGCGAACGGACGCGGAAGCGATCGCGCGGCCGGGAGCGCGGACATGCAGTAGGAAAAGGTGCCCAGAAAAACGCCGAGCGTCCATTGGGTCACGCGGTCCTTGGCGAAGCTGACGATGATCCTCGGCGAAAACTGCATGGACGCGAGCGTAAGCGTCATCAGCAGAATCGCGAAAACGATGGACACCACCGTCATGATGGAGGAGGCGATCCCGGAGAGAATCACCTGCGCCACCTGCGGATCGGCATGGGACGGAAACAAGAACGCCGGCACCAGATTTCCCACGCCGGGAAAGGTCTCTTCCAGCCACGACAGGATCGCGCCGGCGAAACCCAGCGTCAGCGCGATGATCAGCGGCCGGAGCAGAAAACCACCGCGCAGGTTGTACATCGCGCGGCGGAGCCAGAATGGTAGTCTCTTACCCACGGTTCTATTTGTCTCAGTGTAGTCGCATTTTTTCCATGACTTTTTCGAGGCTTGCGGCGTAGAGTGGAAGGTGAGAATGACACAACACCTCCGGCCGGCCATACTCGGCGTAATCCTGCTCACGCTGTTGACTGGCTGCGTGTTTCCAGCGGCGCTATTCGCCCTTGGACGCCTGCTGTTCCGCGACCAGGCGGATGGAAGTCTGCTGACCCGCGGCGGAGTTGTCGTCGGCTCCCGATTGATCGGCCAGGACTTCACCCGGCCGCAGTATTTTCATCCCCGGCCTTCGGCCGCCGGGACGGGTTATGACGCCGCCTCATCCGGCGCCACGAATCTGGGCCCCTTGAATCCCAAGCTCATCGAGGACGTCCGTCGCTTGGCGAAGGCGTATCGCGAAGAAAACGGATTGCGGCCCGATGCCGACGTCCCCATGGACGCAGTCACCCGATCCGGCAGCGGGCTCGACCCGCATATCAGTGCTCAGAACGCAGCTCTGCAAGCGCCTCGCGTCGCACGCGCGCGCGGCCTCAGCGAGGACCTGGTTCGCAGTCTGCTGGCCGGCTACACCGAAGAGCGGCAACTGGGGTTCCTGGGCAGCCCCCGGGTTGCGGTGCTCGATCTGAATCTCGCTCTCGACCAGGCTCGCTGACGATACTCTATGCGCTGGCTCGAATATCTCGTTTTTCTCGCGCTCGTCGTTGCCTTGGCCCAGCCGGTGGGCGTGTACCTGGCTTGCGTTTTCGAGGGCAGGCGCACCTTTCTCGATCCCGTGCTTCGCCCCGTCGAATCGCTGCTGTACCGGATGTTGGCGGTCCGCCCGGGCAGGGAGATGTCCGCTCGCAGGTACACCCTGTGTTTCCTGCTCTTCAGCGCCGTAAGCACGGGAGGGCTGTTCCTTCTGCTGCTCGCCCAGCGCTGGCTTCCGGGCGAACCCGGCGATCGTTACCTGACCACGCCGATGACCTGGGATCTGGCGATGAACACGGCGATCAGTTTCTCGACCACGACGACCTGGCAGGCGTACGGCGGCGAAACGACGCTTCGTTACCTGACCCAACTGATTGGTTTGGCCTCCCAAAATTTCCTCGCGGGCGCGGCCGGCCTTGCCTTAGGCATCGCTTTCGTGCGCGGCTTCGCCAGGGAACGTTCGGCTACCTTGGGCAACTTTTGGGTGGACCTGGTCCGAGCCCTGCTGTGGGTCCTGTTGCCCGTGGCGCTCGCCGGCAGCCTCGCTCTGATGTGGCAGGGCGTGCCGCTCAACCTGGCGCCCTACACGGAAGCCCACACGCTGGAGGGCGGAGTGCAGACCATCGCCCAGGGACCTGTGGCGGCGCTCGAGTTCATCAAGAACCTGGGAACCAACGGCGGCGGCTTTTTCAACGCCAACGGCGCCCACCCCTATGAGAACCCGACGCCGCTCGCCAATTTCCTCGGGATGCTGGCCATCGCCGTGCTGCCTGCATCGCTCACCATCACCTTCGGGCACATGACCGGCAGACCTCGCGCGGGCTGGATATTACTGGCGGTGATGGTGGTGTTGTTCGGCGGCGGCCTCGCGCTGTGCGATCTGGCCGAGGCGGCGCCGCCTCCGCAGCTGGCCGCCCTCCACGTCTCCGGCGGGAACATGGAAGGAAAGGAAGTGCGCTTCGGCATCGGCGACTCGGTGCTCGCGGCCGTGGTCACGTCGAATGGAGCAACCGGGTCGTACAACTCGATGCACGGCTCCTACCAGCCCGTGGGCGTGCTGGTTCCGCTGGTGAACATGCTGCTGGGAGAAGTGATCTTCGGAGGTCTGGGAAGCGGCCTGTACAGCATGGTCATGATCGCGCTGGTCGCCGTGTTTCTGGGAGGCCTGATGATCGGCCGCACGCCCGAATACCTCGGGAAAAAAATAACCGCTGTCGAAACCAGGTTCGCGGTTCTGTTCGCCCTGCTGACTCCAAAGGTAGTGCTGGCGTTGACCGCGCTTGCGCTCGCAACCACTGCGGGGCGGGCTGGATTGGTGACCAACGGCGGGCCCCGAGGCTTCACCGAAGTGCTCTTCGCCTACGCTTCCTGCCTGGCCAATAACGGACAGACCATGGCGGGCCTCAATGCCAACAGCGTGTTTTACAACGTGACCACTGCGGTCGCCATGCTGGCGGGACGATTCGGCATGGCTGCGCTGGCGATGGCGCTGGCCGGGCGATTTGCAGCCCAGCGGCGCTGGCCAACCAACGCAGGCACGCTGCCCGGCGATTCGTTGCTGTTCGGAGTCCTGGTCCTCGGGACCATCCTGTTGGTAGGCGCGCTCAGCTTCCTGCCCGCCCTGGCGCTCGGCCCGATCGCCGAGGCGCTCGAGCACTAAGCTCTGGCGGCCGCGCAAAAACTCGAACGGACCGCTCCCGATGGTATAGAGCGTGAACTTGGCGTCAGGCGCTTATGGAGCCGCGACAATCGGGAGCGGTTTTTCCGCAACCTCTTTAAGCCGGTTTAATTAGGAAAACCATAGCCGAGTCGCGCCGCGTTGAGAAGCAGACTCTTGGCGCCAAGGTAGGTCAAATGGGCGGCGTGCTCGATCATGCCCTGAGAACTCAACCTCAAGCGCTTTCTGAGGGGAAGCGGCTTGGCGGTGCACTTCGCGAGCATCGCGGACGATTTCTCGGCCTCGACGAAGTAGGATCGCATGGACTTCACGCAAGCCGCATGCAGATCCATAAACTCTTTGTGATTCACTGGAGCGCCACCTTTACCTTACGTCTTTATCGTACCATAAGATACGCTCAGGTGACAACAACTAACTGATCAATGATGATAACAATCAGCTAAGATTTTCACATGGAAATTCAGGCAGATTGAGTATCCTTCATCTGCCTTTCCTGCCCGGCGCCCGCTGCGGAGACAAAGTTCCAGCCAGCGGATCAGTTGCCACGGTCACGAATTGGTCCTGAATGACCACGCTGAGCAGGGAGTTGTTGATCCTCAATTCGCCGTTGTAGTCGATGAACCCCAACTTGCGGAACTTCCTCATGAAAAAGCCGACCCGTGAAATGCTGGAGCCGATCATCTGCGCCAGGGATTCAAAACTGATCTTGGCGATCACGCTCTTCGGCCTGCCTTTTTTTCCGAAGTCGGCCAGCAGCAGGAGGACGCGCGCCAGCCGCTTCTCATGGGAGTTCAGGATCTGGTAAATCATATCCTCCTCCATGCGCAGGCTGCGGGAGAGGAGATGCCCGGCAAACAGTTCGGAAAATGCCAGGTTTTCGCCAAGCAGGCGCATCACGGTCAACCGGTCCAACCGCGCGATCGAAACCTTACCGACGGCAGCGGCGGTTGCCGCGTGCGGCTGTCCCCGCAGGCATGCTTCGCCCAGAAAGCTGCCGGCGCCCAAAACGCCGATAGCCGCTTGTTTGCCTAATTTGGACACGACGGTGAGCCTGACCCGGCCTTTCTGAATGTGAAAGACGGCATCTCCGGACTCGCCTTGCTCAAAGAGCACCTGGCCGGGACGGTAATCCGCAACGGTGAGTCCATCGCCGAACGCAGCCAAAATTCTGGGACTTAAAAAAGGCGATGGGCCGCGCCTTTCCATTTCTTTCATCACGATGTTGTTGTTCTCCAATATCAGCTCGCGTAGAGGTGCGATTTGTTCGCCGGTCAGTCTGGAAGTGAGATCGGCAAGGGCGCTATCGAGCGCAGTCAGACAATCATGGAAGCCGAGCCTGCGGTTGAGGAAGCGCTTGATTACCTCACGGGTCTCGCTCTTGTATACTTCCATCCTGCCTGAGTATAGCTCCACTCCGGCAGCTTCGCTAAATCGGATTTAGTCCATCTTCAGGATTTCCGCGGGCCGGTTGAGGGCGTGCCTGGTGGCGCGAGCTTCAGCTTGCAGCCGAGCGCTTCAGCCTCGGCCTTCTATATGATTTTCTTCCGAATGGTCTACGATAGTGCTGTGACCGGATGATTTGTTGGCAATTCAGCCCCATGCGTCAGCTTGGGGCTAGCTCGGGAAATCGAAAAAGCCCCAAGCTGACGACGCATGGGGCTCCCAGGTGCGCTGATGTCCGGACGAGAACGCACTAACCATCCGGCCACAGTACTAGCGCGTCCAGATCAGAATCACTCGTTCGCGCAGAGGCGTTCCGGCGAGCGACGGGCCGTTCAGGAGCACGTTCTGCCCACCGCCCCCGCCATCCTGCAACTGCACCTGGGCCAAGCCGGTGATGGACCCTGGAACGCTGGTCATGGCGATGAGCGTGGTTCCCGTGAAACTGCCCGGGTTGAGGGATGGCGAGAGGGACACCGGCGGGCTTGGGGCGATCGCTCCAGTCACCAGAGCCGGCACCACCACTCCGAAGCCGTTGAGGAAAACGGTGACCTCCGAGCCGACCGCGGCCGGATTGGTGCAATCGTTCACCGTCCCATCCGCGTTGAGCGCCAGCGCGGTCTGGCCCAGCAGAGCAACGCCGCCACAGGTGGAATAGCCCGGAAACGGGGCCATCAAAGCAGCCTGGGAAAGATAGATAGAGGGCTGCCGCGCGACCACCCCCAGGGAGTGAGTCTCAGACACAGGGTTCGGGATCTGCTGGCTGACCACCTGCATCTGGACGGCGCTCGCGCCGGCGATTTCGAAAGGAACCTGCACGTTGATCTGCTGGGCCGAAGAGTAAAGGATCGGCGCCGCGACGCCGTTGAAAAAGATCCCGAAGGTATTCGAGGATGGCGCCACGCCTCCAGCGGCTGCAAGGTCTGTGCCGAAAATCGCAAGAAGCTGGCCCGGCGCCACGCTGTTCAACTGCGCGTTGTCCGCCGGATCGGTCAGGCAGGAGACGCGGCTGCTGGCCGAAAAATCGACCGCGGCCACGGTGCCGTTCGAACCCGCGACTACCGCCGTTCCGTTCGCGCTGAGCGCCACAGGCCACCCCGTTTGATAACTGGCGAGAGTGCCGCAGGAAAGGTACAGGCAATCCGGGGCTCCTTGCACCAGTTGCGTCGCGGCGGCGGTCGCGCCGTCAGAGGACAGCCGCGCGACGAACCCGAGCACCTGGTTCGGCGTGGGACGGCAGCCTTCGGGAGTGTCGGCGAGGACCAGGTCGTTCGAACCGGCTCGGCCCGACAGAATAATATCGCCCGACGGACTGACAGTCATGCCCGTAATCTGGTCCTGGTAGGAACCGCCGAAGTAGGTGGACCATAGCAGGGCCGTTCCCGTCGGGTTCACCTTGGTGACAAACCCGGTGGCATTCGGCGGACCGGTGTAGGAGTTAAACGGGTCGAGCATAGCGGGCGACGGGGGCGCAGCGGCCGTATACGCGGTCTGAAAAGCTCCCTGTGTAACCGGGTAATCGGCGGAGTTGGTGGTGCCGGCAACAATGACGTTGCCCGCCGTATCCACGGCCATTCCCGCGGCGACAGCGCCGTACGTCCCGGTGACGTAAGTGGCCCATAACAGCTTTCCCGTTGGGTCCAGCTCCGCGACGTATTGGTAGGGACAGAACGTGGAGAAACTTCCCCCGGGCCCGCTCGCCTGCGTACATAATTCGGCGCTGTGCGTGGACTGAAACGCGCCTGCCGGCAGCTCGGGAAGAGTGAATGTGCTCACCCCGCCCGTGCCCGTCCCTATGTTTGGCGCCGCGCTGCCTGAAAGGTAAATGTCGTTCTGGCTATCGAGCGTAATCAGCCCGCCCCCGTAACCGTAGATCGACAACAGCACGGTACTCATCGCGGCATCCAGCTTCAGAATGAACCCCTGCGCGGGCTGGCCGGTAGAGACCGGGTACGCCGGGCCGCCGGAGCCGGTCAGGAAAACCTCCCCGGTGCTGTCGAGCGTAATTCCCGTGAGTTGTGTGTAGGCGGTCCCGTTGATGTAGCTCGAATACACCACCGCGCCGGCCGGATTGACCTTCGTCAGAAACCCCTGCGATGCGCCCGCCAGGTTATAGGTGCTCTGTAACGCTCCCGCAGTCACCGGAAAATCGGTCGAGCTGGTGGAGCCGGTGACGTAGGCCGATCCGTCGGAGCCGAGCGCGATGGCAGCCGCTGCGTCGGCCGAGGACCCGGACAGCACCGTAAAGTAAACCACCGTCGAGCCGTCCGCGGAGACCTTCGCCACGAAGGCATCCGACAAATCCTGGGAGCTCTGCGGGTTCTGCGGTGTCAGAGATCCCGCAAGGTAGATATTGCCGGCCGTGTCCAGCTGGATGGCCTTGGAAACGGCTCCATTGGGCAATGGGGAGAGCAGTTGCACGCTGCTCGCGAGAGTCGGAATGGAGGCGGCGGAGAAGAGAAA
>JBEKOZ010000126.1:0-9511 GCA_049521275.1 Bryobacteraceae bacterium
ATGGGTATCCATATTCGGGACCAACCTCGCCGGCGGAACGACGGTCTGGAACGGCGACTTTCCCATCTCGCTCGGCGGGACCAGCGTGGAGATCAACGGCCGAGCTGCGTTTCTCGAGTTTGTCAGTCCCGGGCAGATCAATTTGCAGGCGCCCGACGACTCGACGACGGGCAAGGTAACGGTAGTGGTTACCACTTCGGTGGGCAAGGCGACGGCGTCTGTGACTCTCAGTCCGGTTTCGCCCGCTTTCAACCTGATCGACCCGACGCATGTGGCTGCGATCATTCTCCGGACGAATGGCTTGGGAGCGTTCGGCGGGGGAGCCTACGATATCCTCGGCCCAACCGGGAGCTGCTTTGGCTATCCCACGGTGGCCGCGGAGGCCGGCGACCTCGTCGAGATTTTCGGCGTCGGGTTCGGTCCGACGACTCCCAAAGTCCAGGCCGGCCAGGCGTTCTCCGGCGCCGCGCCCATCAACGACTCCATCAGTTTGTATATCAACGACGTCCCTATCCAGCCCAGTTTTGTCGGGTTGTCAGGCGCCGGTTTGTATCAAATCAACTTCACTGTTCCGCCGGGGCTCGGCCAGGGAGACGTTCCCATTCACGCTACTGTCGGCGGGATGCGCACCCAACCTGGTGCGTTGTTTTCGCTACCGACCGCGACGGTGATTACCGGTTGTAGTTCCCTGGGAACGGCCGGAGGCGGCGGTGGATCGTTCGGTGGAACGGGCGGCGGCGGTACGGGCGGCGGTACAGGTGGAGGCGGTGGTACAGGTGGTGGCGGAGGAACAGGCGGTGGCGGCGGTACAGGTGGTGGCGGAGGAACCGGCGGGGGCGGTGCTACAGGTGGTGGCGGAGGCACGGGCGGGGGCGGTGCTTCCTTTAGACCTGTGCCCGGTGTGAAGCCATACCAACCCCGGCTGCGATTTGGGCCGAAGCCGGCGGGCAACGGTTCGGGAGGACAGATTTAATGGTCTCCAAAAGGATGCTGTGGCTCGCCGCCAGCGGACTATCGCTCGCGGCCTTTGGCCAAACCGCGCTCAAGATGGCGCCGATACCGAGCGATCCTCTCGAAATCGTCACCGGCCCAATCCAAGTCGTCGACACGCCCGCGGGCCGGCAATCCGTGGTTCAGCTTCTTGCCCGCGCGCGAAAGAATTACGCTTTGGAGAGCGCGGGCCGCGGCTATCAGCTCAAGGTAAACTTCACGGTCAACTCCGGCGGCGAAACGGATTATGACGGCGCGTGGGAAATGGAGGATGTGTTCGATCCCCACCAGGGACTCCACTGGACGGCCACAGCCGCGGCCGGATACTCGACGGCTCAGATCCTGTCGAAGGGGACGGCTTTGGGAGAAGGAACCGCGAGCGTGATTCCACTCCGCTTGCAGGAGGCGCGCGTAGCTTTGTTAGGCGCGATTCCGTCCGCCGCGGACGTGGCGCGCCAGTCGATCCGAACGTCGATCGCGACCTTCAACGGCGCGCAACTTACCTGCGTGTTGCTCTCCGGTTCGGGCAGCGCGTCGGCGGTGACGCCGGGCCGGCAGTGGGAGGAAACCGAGGAGTGTATCGATCCGCAATCGGGGCTGCTCCAGGTGCATTCACAAGTCCCCGGGCGCTACTATGCGTACGAATACTCGGGCGGCCCGCACCTTGGGGACCACAAGTTGCCCGGCAAAGTGATCGTCACCGAAGCCGGCAAGACCGTATCGGTGATCACGGTCGCGAGCTTGACGGAGGTTGCCTCGGTTGACGCGAAACTGTTTGTCCCCACCGAGGAAATGAAAGCCAAAGGACCGGCCATCCAGATGGCGGGAGCGCAAAAAATAGTGCGTCTTGCTGGAAAGGGTCCCTATGCATCAGGCGCGACGGCCCAGCCGGTTTGTGTATTTGGTCTGGTCACGCCATCGGGACAGTTGGTCGAAGCGCACTCGTTACAGCCGTCCGATCCCAACAGTCAGGCGGCCGTCGACGCCGTAAAAAGGATGAATTTCTCCCGCCCGACCCCGCCCGGAGAACGCCCTTCGCAGCATTTTGTTTTCGTAATCGAGAAATTTATTCAGTAGCGCATCCGCTCACCGCCGCCCCTCTTCTTACCGAGCCGTGACCGTAGGGAGCGGTTTCCAACCGTTTTCGAGTCCCTGAACCGCCATGCGTAAGCATGCGGACATTAGCAAGCACTATTGAAACGTGACACTAGTCGACGCCTCGAAGTGCCGGTGATTCTTGTACTCCACCTCCACCCGCCAGCGGCTTCCTGAGGAATAGCGAACCACGAAACTAGCCCCGACAGGAAGCAGGTGCGACGCGTCCCCGATTTTCACGTAGTCCCACGATACTTCTTCCTTCCTTTCGGCAAATTCGAACTCAGCGGGAAATTCGCTGGCTGCTTCGTCCAACTGGACCAAGTTGCCCGCGCCTTCGTCGAGGAACGCGTGGCCGGTCCGCGCCGGATTGTATCGCTGGTAGTCGAAATAGAAAGGAGCGAAACATCCATCGGGCGGCGAACCGAAGCGGTATTTGAGCACCCGCTTCCCGCGCACCTCCGCGCGCCCCTCGTACTCGATCGTAGTGGGGCACTGCGGGTCGAACAGCGGCCGAATTTCGGTGCCGAAGCCGCCCGACCATTTAAAGCCTGGAAGCGACTGAAAGGGCCGTTCCCAGGAAACGCCGTCCTTGCGGATTCGCTGCCGGACGGCGCCGCTCCTTTTGAAGCTGATCTCAGTCTCGATGGTGTCTACAGACCGCCACTGCTCCGGCGTGCCGTTGCCAGTGTAGCGTTTCGCCGTTTCATCCGCCACGAAGTTGGGCATGTTCGCCGCGTACTTCAAATTGACCTCACGCGCATGCGCCAGCGGCGGCTCATCCGCCGGGCGGCGATCCGGCGGGGGAGCGCTTGGACCACGCAAGAGGTTCACCCCCGCGCGCCAAGGCGGCAGAGGCGGCATCTTGGACAGCTCCTCCGGCAAGGGCTTCCGCAATCGCTGAAGTTGCGTCAGTTCCAAGGACTGGTAGCTGGCCGTCTCCGCTTCCCAAACCGGCTGGATTGCCTTGCAGGTCATCTGCACGCGGTCGCCCATCTCGTACTGCGCGGCGACGGCCTCCGCTTGGAGCAGGGAACTGCTCGGGAGCCGGGCGTCAATCACTCTGCGGTCTGAGAGCCGGATCGAAATCGATTCGTGCCCGACCCGCTCCAGGCTCCCCGAAAAGACAAGGTCAGCCGCGAACCCGCCACAGGGAACCAACAGAAGCGTGAGCCAGGCCAACCGCAATCCCATTCTGTACTGAAGCTATATGATTACGAACCCGGCGGCAACCTGGCAGGATGCTGAAAAAGTCCCATTGGCCGCGGATGAACGTCGATGAACGCGGATTCGAAGATGCCAAGACCTTTTTGTGTTCAATCGGCGTTTATCAGTGTTTATCAGCGGCAACCCTTGTTTTTTGGTTTTTTAAAGCTTTGGGGGGAACTTCGGGTCCAACTTCGGGGACATCCAACTTCGGGGACAGTCCGCTATGGTCCAACTTCCAACTTCGGGGACAGTCCGCTATGGTTCGAGGTCAAAAGGTTGTATTTCGCTATTGGTTTTGCGGCCTTGCGGCACTTCTCACTTCGTACCATAGCTGCCTGTCCCCGAAGTTGGACTGGGACCGCCTCCGCGGACGATACTTAATAACGGACGAACCTTCCGCTATAATCCAAGTGCGCGGCCCGCGCCGCGTGTGCTCTTCATGGCCCCGCGTAAAGTTCTCCTGGTCGGTTGGGATGCCGCCGACTGGAAGGTCATCCAGCCGCTCATGGACGCCGGCAAAATGCCCCACGTCCGGCGCCTCGTCGAAAACGGCGCCAGGGGGCAGATCTCGACTTTGCATCCGCCGCTCTCGCCAATGCTGTGGACTTCGATCTCGACCGGAAAGCGGCCGTTCAAACATGGCATCCACGGCTTCTCTGAACCGACTCCGGACGGGCGCGGCGTCCAGCCGGTCACGAATCTTTCTAGAAAATCGAAAGCGCTGTGGAACATTCTCCACCAGAACGGCCTGCGCAGCATCGTAATCGGCTGGTGGCCCAGTCATCCCGCGGAGCCGATCGACGGCGTGATGGTTTCAGACCATTATCACCGCGCCGCAGGGCCGCTCGATCAGGGCTGGCCTCTGCGGGCGAATGCGGTTCATCCGCCGGAACTGGCCGCGACGCTGGCCGATCTGCGCATGCATCCCGATGCGCTTGTCTCTGAAATGGTGGAGCCGTTTATTCCGCTCGCCAAAGACATCGATCAGGATCAGGACCAGCGACTGGCCCTGTTCCTGCGGACGCTCGCCGAATGCATGAGCGTGCAAGCCGCTGCGCTCTGGCTCGTCGAGCACCAGCCGTGGGATTTCTTCACGGTTTACTTTGACGCGATCGATCACTTCTCCCACGGCTTCATGAAGTACCATCCGCCGCGCCAGTCCTGGATCGGGGAACGCGACTTCGAGCTGTATCACAACGTGATCTCGATGGCATACCAGCTCCACGACAGGATGCTCGGGAGTCTGCTCGAGAAAGCCGGCGAAGATGCGACCGTCATAGTCATGTCGGATCATGGCTTCCATCCGGACCACCTGCGGCCCGCTTCCATCCCCGACATTCCCGCCGGCCCGGCGATCGAGCACCGCGATCTTGGCATCGTCCTGATCGGCGGGCCGGGTATCAAGAAAAACGAATTACTATACGGGCCGTCGGTGCTGGACATCGCACCCACCATCCTGACGCTTTATGGACTGCCGGTAGGCGAAGATATGGACGGCAAGGTGCTGTCGCAGGCCTTCGCTGAGGCGCCGAAGGTCGCCTTCATTCCGAGCTGGGAGGAAATTCCTGGCGCGGACGGACGCCATCCGCCGCATATGCGGCTTGATCCCATGGCGGCGCACGAAGCGCTGGAGCAGATGATCGCTCTGGGGTATATCGAGCGCCCGGATGAAAATCGCGAAATCGCAGTGGACCGGACCCTCCGTGAGCTGCGCTATAACCTCGGCGAAGCTTACCAGGACGCGGGCAGGCACGGCGAAGCGCACGAGATTTTTGCCGCGCTCCATGCAGCCGATCCGGATGAGCAGCGCTTCGCCGTCCGGCTGTTCGTTTCCTGCCAGGCGCTGGGGCTCGTCGAGGAGATGCGGAGCATTGTCGACGACCTCGACGGCCGCCGCCGTGCGCTGTTTGAAGAAGCGAAGCCGAAGATCGAGGAGTTGCGCCAAAAGGGGGCGGAGGGCGAACCCGAGCTCGCGCGCTGGCGCGATCTGGCGCGCTTCCAGCCGCCGGTGGTCGATTACCTGAAAGCCCAGGTATTGACGGAGGAGAAGCGCTACGAGGAAGCGCTGGCGGCGCTCGAACGAGTGACGGACCACCTGGTGCGTCCGGGCCTGCTCCTCCAGACCGCCGATCTTTATCTGCGGCTCTGCCGCTGGCGCGATGCGCGGGAGGTTTACGAAAAGGCTCTGGCGATCGATCCCGATAACGCGCATGCCCATCTCGGCTTGTGCCGCATGGCTCTGCGGCGCAGGAAATTCAGCGCGGCCGCGCATTCGGCTCTCGACGCGCTGCACCGGGTTCACCAGGACCCGGAAGCCCATTTCCTGTTGGGGATCGCGCTCGCGGGAATGAACGAATACGAGCGGGCGGCCGAGGCGCTTCGCGCAGCCATTTCCTTCAATCCGAATTTCCCGGAAGCGCACATGCGACTCGCCGCTCTACTCGAGAAGCACCTCGGCGACGCCGAATCCGCGCGCGAGCACCGGCGCCTGGCGCGCCAAATGAGGAAGCGTGGAACCACGCGGCGGCCGGCTGAAAAGGTAGAAATCCCCGCCGCTGTTTCGCCCTCACCCACGGCGCCGTTGATTGAAAGGATACCGCCGGGCGAAAAACCCCTCATCGTGGTGACCGGCTTGCCGCGCTCGGGCACATCCATGCTGATGCAAATGCTGGCCGCGGGCGGGATGCCGGTCCTGTCGGACGGATTGCGCCGCGCGGACAAGAACAATCCGCGCGGTTACCTCGAATTTGAGCCGGTGAAGAATCTGCTGAAAGATTCGCAGTGGCTGTTCGAGGGACGGGGAAAAGTCGTCAAAATCGTCGCCCCTCTGCTGGCCGCTCTGCCACCGGGTCTGGCCTGCCGCGTGATCCTGAGCGAGCGCAATCTGGACGAGGTGCTCGATTCGCAGGAGCGCATGCTGGAGCGCCGCAATCAGACCCCGGAACGCCGCCGGATGCTGAAAGACGAATACGCGCGCACGGTGGACCGCGTAAGGGCCATGCTGGCCAGCCGCCCCGCTACCGAACTGCTAGTGATCGATCACACCCATGCGCTTTCGAGTCCGCTGGTCACCGCCGAGAAGATAAACCAATTTCTAGGCGGCGGACTGGACGTAGCCAAGATGGCGGCCGCGGTAGAATAACCCTTTGACGGACCTCGAACACATCCTGGAGCACACCGGTGAAGGACTGTGGCGCGAACTTCGGGGCGCATCCATTTTCATAACCGGCGGCACCGGGTTTTTCGGACGGTGGATGGTGCAGAGCTTTCTGGCTGCAAATCAACATTTTCAACTAGATGCGCGAATCATGGTGCTGAGCCGCGTTCCGCAGCAGGGAATTGCGTTTTGCCAGGGCGACGTCCGCTCCTTCGATTTTCCCAAGTGCGATTTCTCTCACGTCATTCACCTGGCGACGCCTACCACCGCTAAGTTGAACAATCCTCAGCCGTTTGAAGTTCAGGAAATATGCGTCGACGGCACCCGGCGCGTCCTCGAACTGGCGCGGCAGCGCGGGGCCGGGACGTTTCTGCTAGCCTCGAGCGGCGCTGTTTACGGGCGCCAACCACCGGATCTGTTGGAAATAAAGGAAGATTACTTGGGAGGGCCGGATCCGCTGGACCCTCGATCCGCTTACGCAGAAGGAAAGCGGATGGCGGAGTGGATGTGCGCTACAGCCGCTCTTAACGCGCCTTATAAGGTCAAAATAGCGCGCGGCTTTACGTTTTTGGGACCTTATTACCCCTTAAATGCGCACTTCGCGGCGGGAAATTTCATTGCCGACGCGCTCGCCGGACGGCCGATTTTAGTCCAAGGCGACGGAACGCCGATCCGGTCCTATTTATACGCGGCCGATCTGGCGATCTGGCTGTGGACGATTCTGCTGCGCGGGGAAAATGCCCGCGCGTATAACGTCGGGTCGGAGCACGGAATCAGCATCGCCGATCTGGCCCACCTGGTCGCCCGCATCGCCGCGCCGGGGACGCCGGTTGTGGTGCGAGGGACTCCGACGCCGGGGCAATTACCGGAGCGCTACCTGCCGTCCACCGAAAGGGCTCGCACCGAGCTTCATCTCGAAGAACGCATTGGCCTTAGCGAATCGATCCGGCGCACTGTGGCCTGGCATCGTACTTAAAGCGTTCCCGCGGTCCAGCCGATGAATGATCGAGAAATGATTCGCGGCGAATTTCACAAAAACCTGCTCATCCCGGCTGTTGAGACCGGGGCATGAACTCCGCGCACTTCATGCGCGACGACGTTTTCGGAGTCGCGCTGGCCACGCTACTGTTCGGTCTGTTGTTCATCCCTCCAGGATTCGCCGTGGCGTGGATATTCGATCTGTTCGATTTCCGGAAGGCGCCGGCCGCGTGGCGGATCGTTGTTGGATTGGCCCTCTCCATAGCGATGGTTCCCGCGATCGAGTTTCTTCTCTGGACCTATCTCACGGTCGCCGCAGTCTGGATTTTCCACGCACTCGCTGTTCTGATGTTTGCCTTTCTCCTGTTCAGGAGCGGCAAACCGTCCTTTCCCGCGTGGGGCGTAATCGTGGCCCTGGCATGGCTAGCCGTCGTTTGGGGGTCTGGCGTCGATTTGCAGATCGGGAATCGCTTGTTCCCCTCGGTGCTCGCTTACGACTATAACCTGCGCAGCGCGGTGATCGACGGAATCTCCAGGCTCGGTATGCCGGCGATGAATCCTCTTTATTTTCCGGCGCATTTTGTGCCGCTGCGCTATCACTACCTCTGGTTTCTTCCGTGCGCGTTGGTGGAGCGCGCTGGAGGATCGGAGATATCGGCGCGGCAGGCGCTGATTGCCAGCGGGGTTTGGTGCGGATGGGCGCTGATGGCGGTGGTCGTGCTTGCGTTGCGTTATCTTCACCCGGCTGGCGAGCGCGGACTGAGGCGACGCGCGAAGTGGGCCGTGCTGATGCTCGCGATCGCCGGACTCGACATCGTCCCGAATCTGATTTACGACGCCGTATTCTCGCTCACCGGCGGCGGGACCGTTTACCCAACCCCGGAGTGGTGGAACAACCAGGTGTCAGGGATTCCCGACGCGACCCTGTGGGTCGCGCATCATGTGGCGTCGGTGATTGCGTGTTTCGTCGGATTGATGTTGCTGCGGCAGTTGCGCCAAAAAATCGCGCCGGCGATCTGCGCAGGCCTATGCTTCGCATCCGCGACCGGGCTCTCCATCTATGTGACCTTCGCCTTCGCGCTTTTTTTGATTCCTTGCGGCGCAGTCATGTTGTGGAGAAAGGCGTGGCCGGAGCGTGTAGCGTGGCTTACCGCCGGAGCGACCGCGCTTGCCGGAGCGATCCCGTATTTGCTGGCGATCCGCGCCGCCGGAGGAGCCTCGCAAGGAGCTTTCGTCAATCTGACTGTGCGCAGCATGACTTTACTGGAGCCAATTCTGTCCGCGTTCGGGTTCAGCGGGAGCCAGATCGCGTGGGCCGATCTCGCGGCGCTGCCTCTGAATTATTTTCTCGAGGCAGGCTTGGCCTTTGTGCTGGCCGGCATTTGGTTACGGCGGGCGTGGCGTCGAAAACACCTTGGCGAATCCGAAGCCATCGCGCTCGGCTTATTCCTTACCGCGCTCTTTGTCGCAACCTTTCTGCGATCGGGTGTGATCGACAACAACGACCTGGCGTGGCGCGGAGCGCTGATCGGACAACTGATTCTGGTCATCTGGTCCGCCGGCCCCTTAAGCGCGTGGTGGCGCCAGCGCCGCCGCGGCAGGCTTATAGGCGGGTTGATTGTTCTCGGCCTGGCGTCGAGCGCATACGGGCTCATCGTCATGCGCATTTATTTCCCGCTCATGGAGGCGCGAAAAGTGCCTGTGGCCGTGTGGTTCAGTAAGAGCGCCAAGACCGGGCGGCGAACCTTCGACGCCCGATCGGTATACCAGCAACTGCGGCGCGATCTGCCTGAGGATGCGATCGTGCAAGCGAATCCGACGCACTGGAACGACCTCTACCATGGCCTTTACGCGCAACGTCAGACGGCGGCGTTCGATCGCCTGTGCGGATCCGTATTGGGTGGCGACCCTGAGCCTTGCTCTCAGATGCAATCCCAGATCGCTCCGTTGTTTTTGAGAGATGGCGATATCGACGGTATTTGCGATGCGTGGCATATTCGCGCGCTGATCGCCAAGGACGATGATCCAGTGTTCAGCGATCATCGAGCGTGGGCATGGACGCGGGCTCCACTCGCGGTGACA
>JBEKOZ010000127.1:0-9494 GCA_049521275.1 Bryobacteraceae bacterium
AAAAAACTGAACTTCACCTGGTCCTGCACCTCGCGCGTCACCACCGATTACGAAACGCTCAAAGCGATGAAAGAAGCGGGCTGCCGGCTTTTGATCGTTGGCTATGAATCGGGCGATGAGCAGATTCTTCGCAACATCAAGAAGGGCGCGACCATCGATATGGCCCGCCGCTTTACCGAGAACTGCCACAAGCTCGGCCTGACCGTTCACGGTGATTTCATCGTCGGCTTGCCCGGCGAAACCCGTGAGACGCTGCTCAACACCATCAAGTTCGCCAAGGAACTGGACGTCGAAACCATTCAGGTCTCGATCGCCCACGCTTTCCCCGGCACCGAATTCTACGATTACGCCAAGAAAAACAACCTCGTCAGCATCAAAATGGCCGACGACGAAGGACACCAGCTCCCCAACGTCATCTACCCCGGCATCCTCGAAAAAGAGGAGCTGGTCGAGTGGGTGGAGCGTTTCTACGGCGAATATTATTTCCGCCCCAAAGCCGCCTGGCGCATCGTGCGCAAATCCCTGTTCGACAATCACGAACGCAAACGCCTCTACAAGGAAGCCAAGGATTACTTGAGCCTCCGCGCCAAACGCAAGAAGTACGTAGCCGAGCAAAAGGCAACGCGTCTAGCCGCAGCGAATGAGACCTGACGCTCGCCTCAAATGGAAGACGCGCGTCTTCGCGATCATCGTGGTCTTGAGCAACGCCTTCGGAAATTTTTTTCTGGACCGCGGCATGCGTGGACGCGTCACGGCCACGCCGGTTGAATACGTCACGGCGATTCTCACACCCTGGGTGATGGCCGGCATCACGTTGCTGATCCTCTGGCTGCTCTCGCGCATGGCTCTGCTCAGTTGGGCGGACCTGAGCTACGTCCTGCCCGTGACCAGCCTCGGCTACGCCGCCAGCGCCCTGATGGGCCGTTTCCTGCTGAACGAGCACATCACCCCGCAGCGCTGGGCCGGCACTCTGTTGATCGTCGCCGGAACCATCCTGGTAGGCATGGGCACCCACGCCGGAGACGAGCTGTGAGTGGCTCTTGTTGGGCCGGGCTTCAGAGGTTGCGGAAAAAGTCGCCCCGGATGATCGCTCCCTGTGGTCGCGGCTCGGTAAGCGATTGGTTTTACGAAGTGCCGATTCCGAGCCGCGACCGCAGGAAGCGACCTGCCGTAGTTTTTCCGCAGCTTCTTCAGCTCGCAGCCGACTTCAGGCGGCCGCGCTTCCGAGCCGTGACCGCAGGGAGCGGTTGCCGCCCATGACCTCCTGGCTGCTCGTCTCCACCATAGTCGGCGCCACCGTCCTTGGCGATTTACTGCAAAGCATCGAAATGAAGCGCCACGGCGAGATTCGGAACTTCCATCCCCGCGGATTGCCTAAGCTCTTCTTCACGCTGGTCCAAAAAAAATTCCTCATCCTGGGAATCTTCTTCATGGCGATTTCATTTTTCGCGTTCATGACCCTGCTCGAAACCGCCGATTTGAGCTTCGCCGTCCCGGTGACCGCGGCGAGCCTCGTGCTTGAGACGATCCTCGCGAAACTCGTCTTAAAAGAGCGTGTCGATGCGCGGCGCTGGGTCGGAGCCCTCCTGGTGCTAGGCGGCGTCGTTCTTCTCGCCCAGTGATCCTCTTCTTCATCCCCGCGGCCTATCAGCTCTTCGCGATCCTGGCCTGCCTGTGGAGAAAAAGCCAACCCGACGCCGGCACCCGGCCCGTATCCATTCTGAAACCAGTCAGCGGAGCCGGCGGCAATCTCCGCGCCGCCCTCGCTTCCCATGCTGGATTAGACGCGGAACTGTTGTGCGGAGTCTCCAGCGCCGACGATCCCGCCGTTCCTGTCATTCGCGAATTTCCCCAAGTCCGCCTCGTCGTGAGCTCGACCATCACCCCCAACGCGAAAGTCGGAGTGCTCATCGATCTCGTAGCCGCCGCGACCCACGACACCATCATCGTCAACGATTCGGATATTTGCGTCGACCCGGATTACCTCCGCGTAACCGCGCCGCTCGCGGACCCCAAAGTCGGCCTGGTCACGTGCCTCTACCGCGCAGTCGGCGATACCTTCCCTGCGCGCTTTGAAGCGTTAGGCGTCTCGACCGATTTCGCCCCATCGGCATTAGTCGCCCGCATGGTCGGCGTCGACGAATTCGCCATGGGATCGACGCTGGCCTTCCGCCGCTCCGACCTCGAACGCATCGGCGGATTCCAAAGCATCGCCGATTATCTCGCCGACGATTATCAACTGGGCCACCGCCTGCACAATCTCGGCCTGAAATGCGTTTTATCGGATGTAATTGTGGAAACGCACCTCGGAGGCGGCTGGAAAGAGGTCTGGCAGCATCAAATCCGCTGGGCGAGGACCATTCGGGTCTCGAAATTTTATGGCTATCTGGGCCTGCCGGTAACCTTTGCGACGCTGTGGGCGGTGGTCGCCGCGGGCTTCGGACAGTGGCCGATCGCCATCGCTATCCTGGTGATTCGCATGATGATGGCCCTTGAGGCGGGCTGGTTCAGGTTGAGTAGTCAGGACGTCCTCAGGCTCTTTTTCCTGGTCCCGGTCAGGGATCTTTTTGGCGTCGCGGTATGGATCACCGGCTTGTTCGGAAACACCGTAACATGGCGTGGACGCAAGCTGCGCATAAATCGCGAAGGACGCATTATTATGGTCGATTAAGGCTCAGTACAGCGTCGTTTTTAGCGATTTATGCGCATTTAAGGCGGCTATTGCGCCCAAGTGCAAGTAAAGCTAGTTCCGTCGGAGCTGAGAGCCGAGCAGGTAGAGGTCTGGGGGCTGGTGGAACTTCCCACCTTGGTGATTTGCTGGACGTTGGAGCCGAAGCTTCCGATCGTGCCGCCGTTGGCGTAATTGGTGCCCGCAACGGAAGTGTAGTCCAGGCCGAAATTAACCGTGCCGAAATCGGCCAGAGGCAGAATCCCTCCGCTGTTGGTGCAGCAGGGCGCCTCGGTAATCCACTCCGCCGAAGAACGCGCCGCCCCCGAGACCTTGGCGGTCTTAGTGTAGGATCTGCCGGTTGTTACGTTCTTGATCGTAACGGTGAATTCCGAGCCGCTATAAGTCACGGATGCCGAGATCACATTTCCTGGAGAGATCGGGACGGAGGTGATTTCATACATGGGGTTCGGATAAAACTCATACCACGCGTAATAGTTTGGATTGCGGCCGGAACAGTCGGACAGGGTTCCGGTCTGTTCGACGGTGCTCGAAGAGTATCCATCGAGGCCGACCCAAAATGCGGCATATTCGTCACCACGCACGCCTGTGCAGACGGCCGCCGGGACAGTCCAGGAAGCTTCAGCCGAAGTGAAGGTCGTGCCGAGCACGGCGTAGCCGCTCCAGTTGCTGCTATCTGAGGTGCCGTCGAGGTGATCTACTTTATCCCTGATCTGCCCAAGCTGACGCGGAGCTACTTTTTCAGAAACCTGCGCGAATGCAGGCAAAAGCGCAAGCGCCCCCAATACTCCTAATCGCGTTGATATCATTGCTCTTGTTCCTCCATATCCTGCCGGAATCTCACGCCCGCTTGTGCTAGTGTACTCCCGTTTTCGAGCAGCACAAGGGCGTTCTTGTCTTAGAAGAAAAGGAGACCTTCACCGTTTCAATCTTTTGCCAGGTTTCTCGCTTGCTCGAAGACTTCGCGGAGCATCTGGGCTGTCAGTTTGCCGGTGGAGGTGTTTTGCTGGCTGGGGTGGTAGGAGGCGATCAGGATGGGTTGAAGATCATGTACGACGTTGTGGCCGAATTCGCGGCGCTTTTTCACGATTGACAGATAAGTGTCGAAGGCTATGCGGCCTAATGCGACTACTACGCGCACGTTTTTGAGGAGACTTAGTTCGCGCTCCAAATAGGGACGGCAGTTGTGAAGTTCTTCCCGCGTCGGTTTATTATCGGGTGGGGCGCAGTGCGCGGAGGCGGTGATATACACGTCTGTCAGTACGGAGCCGTCGGCGGAAGAGAAGCCGGTTTGGTGGAGGGCTCGGAAGAGGAATTCGCCGGATTTGTCACCGGTGAACATGCGGCCGGTGCGATTGGCTCCGTGGGCTCCGGGCGCGAGGCCGAGGATCAGCACGCGCGCTGCGGGATCGCCCAAAGAAGGCACAGGTTGGCCCCAATATTCGCGGTCGAGGTAGGCGCGGCGCTTCACCTGGGCAATCCGGATGCAGTGGTCGCGGAGGCGGGGGCAGCGGGTGCAGGCCACGATTTCCTGCTGAAGGATGGCGAGTTCGTTCATAATAATACAGTCTCATGGCCGAAACCTTTACCGAGGCTCAAGGACTGCTGTTCGCGGATATGGACACGCGGGCGCGCGAGGTCGTCGAGAAAAAATTTCGCGTGCGGCTGGACTCGGCGCAATCGAGCGAGAATCAACAAGCGGCCTGGGAAGTCTATCAGAACACCACGGTGAAGCTGATCAAAGCGATCGCGAGCGGGGTGGCTTTCGGCGACGCGAAGGGGTATGCGGCAACGGTGGCGCGAAACAGCTGCCGCGATTACTGGCGCGTGTACAATCCCGGCTGGGCGGATCTGAAAGGCCGCTTGAGCCGGTTCTTCCGCAAGCAGCCGAAGTGGGCGCTGTGGGAGACGCCGGAGCAACTGGGATGGATCTGCGGGCCGGCTCACTGGAATGAGAAAGCGATTGCCCAGGGGAACCGGATCAGCGCGCTGCTGGAGAAGCCGCGCAGCATCCGGTCGAGCTCGCTTCCCAAGCGCGAGGTGGTGAGCGAGCTGGATTCGACGGCCTGGGACTCGCTGCTCAATGGGATTTTCGAGTATCTGCACGGGCCGGTGCGCCTGGACGACCTGGTGTCGATTTGCGGGGTGCTGTTCGGGGTGAAGGGCGCGCGGGAGATGGCGTTCGAGGAGATGATGACGGACGACGAGGGGCGGGCATGGGATCCGCCGGCGCCGGCCCCGCGTCCGGACGTGGCACTGGCGATCCGCGAACAACTGGTGAAGCTGTGGTCCGAGGTAAAGGCGATGCCGAAGCGGTGGGTGCTGCCGTTCCTGCTGAATCCGCCGGTCATGAAGGGTGGGTCCGCGCGGAGGCCTCGGAATTCTCCTGGGGAAGAGGCGGAAAAGGCGGACCGCGGGGAAGTGGCCGTGTTTACCGCCAACGGGATCGCGACGGTGGGGGAAATCGAGGCCCTGATTGGGTTTACGCCGCAACAATATGCTCTTCTGTGGGGCGAGCTGAATATCCGGGGAAAAGGAGGTCCGGCGCTGGAGGCGGTGCTGGAGCCGAAGCTGCGATTTGCGGTGATCTGGAATCTTTTGCCGCTCGAAGACGGGTTAATTGCCAAGATTATGGAGCTTGACGGGGCCCAGAAAGTCATTAATTTGAGGATGGTAGCGCGCACGCACCTGGCCAAGGCGCTGATCGATTCGGGCATTCCCGAAAAAAGAGGGGGAGGCTACTAATATGGCTGCCGGGGTCCCGCCCTCATGCGGTGAAGGAAGATAACGCCATGCCGGAACATGTGAATGAGCAGCAGTTGCGAGAGTACCGGGACCGCACGCTCGCCGGGGGCGAGATGGTCGTGGTCGATGCGCACCTGAAGAGCTGCGAGCCTTGCCGCCAAACGCTGGCCGCGATGGCCGACAAGGCTTCCACGGTATCCGTACTTTCGGGGATCGACCAGGCGCGATTCCGCCACTTGAGTTATGAGCAGATGGACGACTGGGTGGAGGATCGCCTGGATCCAGCGGGCCGGGAGCTGGTGATGGCGCATATCGGGGTATGCTCGCCTTGCGCGCGGCAACTGATTGCGTATCAGGAGTATGCGCCGAAAATGGCGGCTCCGGTTCAAACCATGATGTTGCCCGCGACGCAGCCGCTCAAGGTGAAACAGCCGTGGTGGTCGTTTCTGACCCAGCCGCAGTATGCGCTGGGAGCGGCTGCGCTGATCGCATTTTTCGTCATCTTGCCGTTGAGCCGGCATTCGGCCCCGCCGGAACAGATGGGCGCGATTGTCGCGCCAGTGAGCACGGCGGTGGAGTCGACGATTCCGGCGCAGAATAACAGCCTAAGCAGTCCTCTGACCAGCGCGGCTCTGAATACGACCGAGCTGGATACCTTGCCTGATTCGCTGCGGGCGGGGGCGAAGGAAGTGGTCACCGCGGGTGACAGCGCTCCGAGGCCGGCGGCGCTGAAAGGACTGAACCCCGATGGGGATTCGACGCTCGAGTATCCGTTTGCCGAAGTGGTGGCGGAGACACAGCCGGTGATGCGGTGGAAAGCTTTTGGGGACACCTACGATGTGTCCCTTTCCGATGCGCGGGGGCTGATCTCGCGGCGCGGCGGCATAAAGGACACGCAATGGACGCCGCCGGGCGCTCTGCTGCGCGATCACGTGTACACCTGGGAAGTGGAATCGGGCGGCCAGAAGCATCGCGGGACGTTCCGGGTGCTGGGCGAAAGTCAACGGCAGGAACTGGAAAAGATACGGACGGAGCACGGCGGCTCGCATCTGGTGATCGGAGCGGTGAGCGAGCAGCTCGGGTTGCTGACACCGGCCAAACGGGAGTTTGAGGCGATGGCGAAGGATAGCGCGCAGGCTCAACAAGCGGCGAAGCTGCTGAGCCATATTGAAACGCTGAGGAGATAAGGTACTCGCGGGCGCGGAGACCGGGGGCCCGTCCGCATGCTTACGCATGGCGGTTCAGCGGCTCGGGGGCAGTTGCCGGGAAACCGCTCCCTGCGGTCACGGCTCGGAAGATGACGGGTCAACTTCGGGGACAGTCAGCTATGGTACGAAGTGAGAAATCCCGTAGGCAAAACAACAGCGAAATCTTGAACCATAGCTGACTGTCCCCGAAGTTCCGAAGTTCACGAAGGAACGCAGAGCCGCTCAGGAGAGCGGCTGCTGGCTGAATAGCCCGCCCTACAAGAGGGTTGACGAGCTATTCGTTCACGTCCACGTTTTCGACGAAGCAGCTGTTGAAGGCGCGGTCTAGGACATCTTCGGTCAGCGCCATTGGTTTGCGCTCGAAATGCAGGATATCGACGGCGTGCGAAATGACGTCGCGGGGATGGCAGCGGCGAAAGCGCTTTCCGCCTTCATCATAGTGCTTCTTCACGAAGCTGGCGGCCAGCCCGGGAGGGCACATAATATGCTTGTCCAGGCAGTAGCGCTCGAAGATCTGGATGAATTCCGGAGCTTTCGGGCTGCGCAGGAACATCTTGTATTGGATGCGGCGCAGAAACGCCTCGTCGCCGAGCTGGTCCGGGCGCAGGTTGGTGGAGAAGATCAGAAACGCCTCGAAGGGCACGGTCATTTTACCGCCGGCCTGGAAGCTGAGATAGTCGGCGTGCTTTTCCATCGGCACGATCCAGCGGTTCAGGACTTCGGCGGGGGATGCCTTTTGGCGGCCAAAGTCGTCGATCAGGTAAATGCCGTTGTTGGCCTTGAGCTGGAAGGGCGCGTCATAGACTTTCGAGTGCTTGTTGAAGCTGAGGTCCAGCATATCGAGGGTCAGTTCGCCGCCGGTAATGATGAAGGGACGCTTGCACCGGAACCAGCGGCCGTCGTGAGGCTTCTCGTCTGAAAGAGCGGTGAGCAGCGACGAAGAGTCATCGATTCTATGGTGATAAATGGGATCGTAGAGCTGAATGATATTGCCCTGGCATTCGATGGCGTAGGGCATGTAGATCGGCTCGGTTTCGACGCGAAAAAGGGATTCGGCCAAGGCGGTTTTTCCGTTGCCGGGTTGTCCGTAGATGAGAAACGACTTGTTGGAATTCACCGCTGGACCGATTTGGGCGAGAATATCGGCTTCGACCACCAGGTGTTGAAAGGCGATCTTAAGAAGCTCCGGGCTGAGCCAGTTTTCCTTGAGGCGCTGGCGGCGAACGATCTCCGAGTATTGATAGAGCGGCACGGGCGCGGGTCCGGCATATTGGTTGTTTTCGAGAAACTCGCGCGCCAGGTTGCGGCCGGACTCGGTCAGGAAAAATATGCCCGACATATTGCCCATGCCGAGCGACTTTTTCACGGCGACGAAATGCTGGCGTTTGAAGGTCTCCAGCGTTTCGTCGATCACGCTGAAGGAGAATCCGAGCAGGCTGGCGATGTCGCGGCCCAGCAGCTCGCCGCGAAAATACAGGTACTTCAGGATCAGATGCTCAATGATGGAGGGAGGAATCCCTGTATCCTCCATGGATTCAGGTACAGGCGGGACGGAAGCCGCGACGCCCGACTCGGGTGTTTCAATAAGATCGATAAGAGAACTCACTCAGCCTCCGGGGAGAGAAAAAGTGCGGGTGATTTGCACTCATCTGTATATCGGGAGATAGAGCGCCTCTCTTCATGCCTGTTTCGATCTTTGTACTATTCGCCTGGTTCGTACCAGTCTCGACCGAGATCGAGTTTGTGACCCCGGATTTGCCGTGGGCCGTGGCCGAAAAGGGATATGAGGCGCCCCCGCTGGAGGTAAGGGTGAGTGGGTTGTGTCCAATCGGGGGGGTCGGATATGCCATAGTGTCGGGTCCGTTACCGCCGGGTGTTCAGCTTTCACGGCTGGGATACTTCTCGGGAGCGCCGCTGCACACCGGCGAGTTCCCGTTCACGGTGCGGGCGTCGGACGGCTGCGGATGGATCGAGAAGCAATTTATACTCGTCGTGACCGGAGCTCCGGTGATCACCGTCACCCCGCTGCGAATTTCATTTGAATCGAAAGCGGGCGAGACTCCGGCCGAACAGCAGATGCGGGTTTCCGCCACCTGGCCGAGATTGGCTTATCGCCTGACCGTCTCGAATGCAGCTTGGCTCAGCGCGACGCCGGAGCATGGAACTACACCGCGTGCAGGTTCGGCCATGGCCGACGATATCGTGCATCTGCGTCTCGATACCACCGGGCTGAAGCCGAATCACTATCGCGCGACGATCACCGTTTCGTCCTGGCAGGCTTTGCAGCCAGTGGAGGTGGAGGTGACGCTCACGATCAATTAGCAGGATGCTTCCAGGGCAGGGAATGCTTTTTCGGCGCAGCCTTGGAAGGCGACGCCTCTGCCGCAGCGGCTTGTGGCATCGCCATCAGGCGGATCAGATCCTCGCTGACACCCGACTCCTTCAGCACTACCAGCGCCGGCACGCTGGTGTCGAAATTGGTCCGCGAGCTGCGGATCAGCTCCAGGATGAACAACTCGTCGAACCCGGCCTTGGCCAAAGTGACGATATTCCCGTTCGTCAGCGGTTGACGCTCCAGGGTCGAGATCGTAAACTGCTGGCCCATGCATTGGATGGCGAGAAGGACAGCGAGCAGAACACGCATACATCAGTCTTATCGGCAGCGGGGGCCAGCGTAAGAGGACGGATTTTCCTTATGCTGGGTCAGTTCGATGGCGGTTTCGAAACCGGGCACTTTTCGATTCTCTTCGAAATCGCCGCCGCATTCTTCGCCATCGGAGCCAACTCCAGGTACTTCCGATACGCGTCGCACGCGGCTGCGCGGTCATTCAGCTTTTCCTCGGTCTCGCCGA
>JBEKOZ010000128.1:0-9482 GCA_049521275.1 Bryobacteraceae bacterium
CGAGCCGATGCTGCACCCCGACCTGGACGAGATCATCGCCGCCATGCGCCGCCGCGGCGTGATCGCCGGCATGATCACCAACGGCTACCTGCTGATGCCGGACCGCATCAAGCGTTTGAATCAGGCCGGTCTGGACCACATGCAGATTTCGATCGACAACGTCAAGCCGGACGACGTATCGAAGAAGAGCCTTAAGGTGCTGGATAAGAAGCTCCAGATGCTCGCCGAGCATGCCGAATTTCATGTCAATATCAACTCGGTGGTGGGCGGCGGCATTCACGATCCGAACGACGCGCTGATCGTCGGACGCCGGGCGATCGAGCTGGGATTTTCGGCCACCGTCGGCATCATCCACGATGGCGACGGCCAATTGCGTCCGCTGGGCGAAAAAGAGCGCGCCGTTTATCACGAGATGAAGGCGATGGAGAATCGCCACTTCGCGCGGCTCAATTTTTTCCAGGACGCCATCGCGCAAGGCAAGCCGAACAACTGGCGATGCCGCGCCGGCGCGCGCTACATGTACATTTGCGAAGACGGGCTGGTCCATTACTGCTCGCAGCAGCGTGGATATCCCGGCACGCCGCTCGAAAAATACACCGTCGCCGACATCCGCCGCGAGTATCTGACCGAAAAATCCTGCGCGCCCTACTGCACGGTGAGCTGTGTGCACTACGTTTCGTATTTCGATTTCTGGCGCGGCAAGCAGACCATTCGCCAGGAAGTTCCCGAACAGCAGCGCGACAAACTGGTGAAGATCCAGTCCGCGAAGTAGCGGATGCTCCAGCTTCTGCTGCGGCCCGAATTTGCGGTCGCCGCGATCGCAGCGGTGCTGATTTATTTTTTCTGGCGCGAGCCCCAATGGTTTCTCCGGATCGCGGAGCGCCGGCGGTTGGCTTGCGCCTCCGTCTTTCTGCTGACGCTGGGCATTCGCGTCGCGATTCTGCCGTGGATGCCGGTTCCCAAGCCCACGGCGCACGATGAGTTCAGTTTCCTGCTGGCGGCCGATACCTATGCGCATGGCCGGCTCACCAATCCTCCCCATCCGTTCTGGCAGCATTTCGAAACATTTCACGTCATCCAGCAGCCGACGTACGCGTCGAAATACCCGCCGTTGCAGGGGCTGATGCTGGCCTTCGGCCAGAAACTTTTCGGCCAGCCCTGGGTGGCGGTTTGTCTGAGCGCGGCGCTGATGTGCGCCGCCGTGTGCTGGATGCTCCAAGGCTGGACCACGCCGGGGGCGGCTCTGCTCGGCGCTCTGCTGCTGATGATGCGCGTCGGCATCTTCACCTATTGGATCAACAGTTATTGGGGCGGCGCGATCCCCGCCATCGGCGGAGCCTTGCTCGCCGGCGCGATCCCGCGCATTGCGCGGCGCGGAGAATATCGGCACGCCTGGACGGCGGCCGTGGGCCTCGCCATCCTGCTCGGTTCGCGGCCTTATGAAGGAGTCATCTTCGGCGCCGCATCGGCCGCGGTGCTGCTGTGGTGGCTAAGGAAGAATCGCCCGCCCGTCGCGATCGTTTTCAAGAAGGTGGTGGCGCCGGGGCTCGCGGTACTGGCGGTGACCGCGATGGGGCTGGCCATGGTGAATCTGCGCGTCACCGGCAGCCCTTGGAAGCTGCCCTATCAGGTTTACGATGGCCAATATTTTTCCGTCGCGCCCTTCACCATGGTTTTTTCGCCTATGCCGTGGGTGAAGCCTCCGCCGCCTCCGGTTTATCGCCACGCAGTCATTCGGGATTTCTATACGCGGCAGATCGGCGAGCAGTATGAGCAGACGCGCAGCCATTTTGTGGAAGCGTTCCTCGGCAAGATGTCGGCGATCTACGATTTTTTCTTTGGTTTCTGGCCCGTCCTGATTCCGCCGCTGATCTGGCCTTATCAACTAAAGAGCACCGCGGAGCGGATGACCGTCCTGTTGCTGGCAGTGTCGATGCTGGCGCTCGCGCCACTGATTTTTCTGACGCCGCACTACGCCGCATTCGCCGCCGGCCTTCTGTATCTGCGGTTCATGCAGACGATGGTGCGCCTGGATGGGTGGAAGCCTTCCGGCAAGCCTGTGGGTCTGGCGCTGGCGGCGTTTTTCATGGCGCTATTTTTCTGCCAGTTCGCGGAATGGACGGCCAGCCTGCGTTACGGCGTCCCCGATTCTCCCTTCGCCGCCGCGCGGCAGGCCGTGATCGGCCGGCTCGGAAAACACGACCTCGTGCTGGTCCGCTACGGGAGCAACCATCCATTGGGCGAAGAGTGGGTGTACAACCGTGCCGATATCGACGCGTCCGAAATCGTCTGGGCGCGCGAAATGACCCCGGCCGAAGACGCCCCCTTCCTCGCGTATTTTCGCGGCCGGAAGATCTGGCTGCTGGAGCCCGACGCCTCGCCGTGGAAGCTGACCCGGGTAGAATAGTTACAGGCAGCACGCATGAAAGTAAATCTAAACTCTGAGCTTGAGAAATTCATCGAGGACGAAGTCCGGTGCGGCCGATCCAACGACCCTAACGAGTTTCTCAACAAGGCGGTTTATCATTATCTGCTGGCCCGTGACCTCGGCCAGGACTTCACGGCGCAACAAGTCGACGCGCTGATCGTCGAAGGGCTCGAAGAGATCGAGCGTGGCGATGTGATCGATGGCGAGGAAGCCTTTCGCCAACTGCGTGCTCGCAACGCGGAACGACGCCAATCGCGCGCGTGAAGCGGTTTGAAGTATCAAAGCGAGCTTTTCGCGATCTGGAAGAGATATTAGATTTCATCGCCGAACGGAGTCTGGATGCCGCGGATCGCGTGCTGGACGACTTCCATCAGGCTTTCCGCCAGATCGGTCAAGATCCAGGCATGGGACACCGTCGTCAGGATCTGACCAGCAGGGACGTGCTTTTCTGGAGAGTCCACTCTTACCTGGTGATCTACAGGGACTCAACGCCGCTGCGCATTGTTCGGATTCTTCACGGCCGGCGCGACGTCAACAAGCTCCTCAAAAGAAGCTAGCTTGACGCCAACGCCAATATTCCTTACACTGTTAGATAAATGAACGTCGGTCAATTTGAGCAGCTGGTTCTTACCGCGATCCTGTCCCTTCGCGACGATGCCTACGGTGTCTCCATTCACTCCAAAGTGGCGGATTTGGCCAAGCCGAAAGCCGTTTCGCTCGGCGCCGTCTACGTGACGCTCGACCGGTTGGAGGACAAGGGCTACCTATCCTCCTGGCTGGCCGACCCCACTCCGGAAAGAGGCGGGCGAGCCAAGCGCTTTTACCGCCTGGAGGCGCTCGGCGAGCGGGCGCTCCGCGAATCGGCGGTGACCGCCAAGCGGGTCTGGCAGGAAGTCGGCCGCGTGCGGGGCTGGCTGAAATCGTATTGGCTGCTGTCGTGATTGAAAAGAGCGTAGGGATTTTCATTCCGCCGGCGTGCCGGGAGGAAGTGCTCGGCGATCTTCGGGAACGGAATGAGGGCGCGCAACTCTTCCTGTACGACGCGCTGCGCACGGTGCCGTTCGTCATCCTCAGCCGCGTCAGACGGACGACGGATTCGGTGGTGCTGCTGATGGAGGCCTTCTGCTGCTACGTCTCCTATCTCGCCGCGGCGTGGGTCCTGTCGCCGGCCATGGTTGCGAAGCGCGAAGGGTTGTTGCGGTTGGCGATTCCCGGTGTGATCGCGCTGGTGGTGCTGATGTTGGCCGATGCGTATGCGAATCCGCGCAAGAAATCCATGTTGAGACCGGTCCTGGCGGTGGCTCTGGCGTTTGCGGCGGTGTTCGCGGTTCATCTGGCGCGCCCCTTGCTGCCGAAAGCGATCATGGCGATCGGTTCGGGAATGAGTATGCTGTTCTTATTGGTGTTGCGCATGCTGTTTCCGCCGTTGGCCGATCGTCCGCAGTTGGCGCAGGGTCCGGCATTCTGGCAGAAACAGGAAATCGTCGCGGCGGGCGTCCTGAAGGCTACGGCGGCGATTGCGGGGATCCTGTTGCTCGGTTCGGCGGTGCCGGATCATTTGAAGGGCCCGGTGCTGGGGATGGTGCTGGGGGGCGTGATGATTTACTACATCACGCGGCGGATTTAGGCTAACCGGACGGCCCCTCAGGTCGTCTCAGTTTGAAAAGGAGCGCTCGTGAAACTGCTTCCATTCTTGATGATTTGCGGTTGTCTCTACGGGGAAACAAAACCGGTCACCTTGACAGGCTGGTTCTCCGACGAAAGCTGCGCGAAAGGACGGGTTGCGTCCGGCGAGATCGGCCCTAACAATCCGGATTGCGTGAAAGAGTGCCTCGATAAAGGCGTGAAGGCGGTCTTCATCAGCGAGCAGGGCAAGGAAATGCTGAAGGTCACCGGCTATCAAAAGATCAAGGACGAGGTGGGCTATCACATCGAAATTACGGGCGTTCCGGATAGGGCGGCGAAGAGCATTCTGGTGCTGTCGGTGAAGCGAATCGGAGAGTATGAAGGTCCCGCCTGCCAGCGGCCAACGAGTAAGAAGTAAAATTAAGAAGTAAAGAAATAATGGCTGTGCGGCGAGTCGCGGCGGGTCTCATCGTCTGCGGCGTGCTGCTCGCGTTCCAGCGGCCGTTCCGCCAATATCCTGGTGTCGAGTATGACGATTTTCCGGTGCCGCCGGACTGGCAGGAGAAAACGGAGTTCGTATTTGCACGCATGATGTATCCTCCCGCGCCGGGTGTTCGCGGATATCGCGGCTATGGCAGCGACTGGACCCAGGGCGGGACCATGTGGACGCAGGATTATCCCCGCGCCGATCGTCATTTTTCAGCCGCCGTTCGCAGGCTGACGCGGATCCAAATCCGCTCCGTCGAGCAGCCGGTGAATCTGGACGACGGGGACGACGTTTACAACTATCCATTCATTTACGCCGTGCAGCCGGGGCGCGGAAGGCTGACCGACGGGCAGGCGGCGAAGCTGCGCGACTATCTGCTGCGCGGCGGTTTCTTCATGACCGACGATTATTGGGGCGCGCAGGATCGCGCCGTGTTCGAGGAGTGGATGCATCGCGTGTTCCCGGACCGGCAGATCGTGGAACTGGACGACCGCGATTCGATTTTCCACACCATTTACGATCTCGACGACCGTTACCAGGTGCCGGGGGCGCGGTACCTCCAGACCGGTGTGACGTGGAAATGCGAGGGATGCCCCGCGCAGTGGTTTGGAATTTACGACGACAAAGGCCGCGTGATGGTGGCTGCCAGCTTCAACTCCGACATCGGAGACTCATGGGAATGGGCGGACGACCCCCACTACCTGGAGAAGTTTTCCGCGCTCGGCATAAGAATCGGCGTCAATTACATCGTTTATTCGATGAGTCACTAACGGTTCGTCTCTTTCGGCACCGGCGTGCGCCACGTCGTGCGCAGCCCCGCCGGCAATTTTCCGGTCAACAGCAGGCCCACTCCCGGAAGCGCCGGACCGTGCGCGACCTTCACTGCTCCATCCGCTTTTTCGAGTCGCGCGGTGAACTCCGCTCGCCGATTCCCGACCACCAGCTCCACGAACTCCAGCGTAATCGTGGAATTCTCCAGACTCCGAATCCGGCCGCGTACAACCGTGCCCTTCGGAATCACCACTTGGTTCCGCACGCTCACGTCAGCAGCCACGCGCGCGCTGATCGCATCGCCCTCCGCATTCGTCTCCGCATCGATCGTCTGCTCCAGCTCGAGCACGATCGGCACATTCGGGGGCACCGTCAATGATTGCGACTCCGGCGCATCGCCAAACCGGATCGACGACTCGGCTGAGTACTTGCGGCACTGGCTGAACTCCGCGTGATTCACGAGAATCCCCCTGTTTTGTGGCTTCATCACCACCTCGGCGGTCTGCGGCAGCAACACGTCCAACTCGCCGATCCGGACTCTCCCATAATCGATCGTCGTCCAGGCTTGCGAAATCGGCAGGTCGGGAGGAATGTCATCGGCGTGTTTCTCCAGACGCACCAGGTCCTGGGTCGCCCCATCCGCCAAAAAGGAACCGTGTGCAGCAACGACAACCGTTTTTTCGCCGAAGCTCAACGTCCATCCGCGCCCGGCGGCCGGAATCCGGAAGTCGTATTTCAAAACCCGGCGCCCCTTGCGAGTCTCCTCGCCCGCATAGTTGATTTCGGTCGCCTGGTTCAGGAAAACACCGCGCTCCATCAGCGTGAACTGCCCCGTTGAGATCATCCCGTTGTGGACGAATTGCGTTACTGCATCCCGGAATCCTCCGCCTCCTTGTGGCGAGAAGAACTCTTTTTCGCCAATCTGCGTCACTTCGAGACGCAGCGCGTCAATCGACTTGAGGGACGCGCCCTCCAACTCGGAGCGCGCGATGGTTTCGAGACAGGTGTAGTCAGGCAAATGCCCGAGACTCTCGACCACTTTTCGCTTGACTGCCGAAAGACCTAGGACCTCCGGCCGCACGTCCGGCTGACCCGCGCGCATACAACTCAGAATGCAAATCGCAGTCAGGAATCGTGCCATGGGATTAGTCTAATCGATACGGCACATGGCAAGAATTGTTCTTACTTAGCAGTGAGCGCGACCGGTATCGTGGATGCGGTCAGCCTGCCTTTCATCGCCTCCCGAACGATAGTGCGGACTTGATAGGCCCCCGGCGCAGCGTTGAGGGTGACAACGGCCTTCAATCCGTCCTTTCCGAAGGAGGCGAGTCGTCCGTCCGTCAACATAAGCTCCATCATGGCTTCCTTACCGGTGACGAAGGCGCCGTTCGCATCGAGCAGCGTCGTCAGGAAGACGATTTGCTGCCCGTGACGGCCATTGCCGGAAGCAAATTCCAGATGGTTCACGTCAACCACGATGGTAATGGTCACGGCAGCGTTCTCGACGGCGACGCGGACCGCCGCGGGAACGTCACTCAAAGTCTCATTGGAAAAAACGGCATCGTCCATAAGCGTTCGCGCAGACGGTTCGATTTTCAGCTCGGCGGGAGAATAATAGCCGGGCCGGAATTGCACGGCATCCGGCCGCTTGGATTTGAAGCGGATCTTGAGCGTGTGAAATTTGCCGTCGCGCGGGCCGGGATTGAAGGCAACCAGGTAGGTCACCTCGGGATGGGCGGCCAACTCCATCGCCGCGGCGAGGTCGTTGCTGTTTTTGAAAAAGTGCCCGCCCGTCCCTTCCGCGACCTTTTGCAGCGGCATCCAGGAATTCGACTGAATGAGCCCCGCGATGCGGCCTTCCGTGTTGCCCCGGATCGGGGTGAGTCCCAGCGCGTCGATCGCGTGCACCACGATGTTCCAGCGCACCGCTGCGTCAACGAACTTCTTCATCTCGGGCTGGCCGGGGCCGATCAGGAATCCGGCGGAAGTGAGGACGAGAATGCGCGCTCCGTTCTGCTCATGCAGTTTTTTCGCCGCGAAGCCGAGCGCGTCGATGGTCGCGACCGATTGCGCCTGGGTCTGGTCCCAGCTCGACTCGGCCGAGCCCTCCGCCGCCGCTTTGGCTTTTGGATAGCAGACGTTTTCTTTATCCGCGGGACCACAGGCGCAGGATTTGGCCATGTCGATCGCGTTTTCCTTGGTCTGGTAGTCGAGATTTTGAAAGATGATGTACGATTCATCGGGACCGACCGCGCCACATCCGAAGGCGACCGCCGGCCGGATGTGCGAAGCGAGGTGATCGAGTTTTTCCGCGAAGACTTTTTGGTCGTCGGTGAAATCGAGATCGCCTTGCCCGGAGGTGGTGACGATCGACATCCGGTCCGGCGGTTTCAGACCCTTGGCGATGAACCCGTGGGCGCCGCGGACAGCAAACATCATTCCGCCATTGTTGAGATGGGCATCGTCGAAGAAGAAGGTGACGAACTTCGGCGCCGGTGGCGGGATGGCAGCGGCGGGGACCTCCTCTGAGGATGCCGGAGGCGCTGGCGCGGCAACCTTCGCATCTGACCGGATTTCGGAGAATGCGGTTATTTTTTGAACGACGCCGTTGTCGTAAACCTCGAAATCGGCAGCATGCAGCCCGGGGATGGCGCGTCCTTGCGAATCGCGGACCGTGAGCGGCGCTTCGACCAGATTGGTTTCGGCGCGCAGGATCGACGCGGGAGGAGTGTACGCATGGGAGTGAATGACGACTTCCTGCGGAGCAGCTTGCGTGAGGAGGAAGAGCAGCAAACATGCCGGGAACTCCATGAGCTATCTCTTCCTTCGCTTTGCCGCCGGTTTTTCCGACAACGCGGAGCGATACGCGACTTTGAGCAAATCGCGAATCGCATCCTCAGACACCCGGGAGAGCCGCACCAGCATGTACTCATAGTTGCGATAGTGTTCGGTGATGTAATACGTTTCCGGCTCTTCCGCCATCAGCGCTTCCCGCTGCTCGAAGGGCATCTTAAGGACGATCGAATCGGGATCCTCTTTCAGCCGCACGAACAGCTTCTTTTTCACCTTCAACGCCGGAGTTCCGTAAGACATCCCTTCCTCGACGTGCGGAAAAGTGAGCGCGATTTTGCGCACCGTATCGTAAGTCATGTCCGGTAAAAATCGCGCAGCGCCGGATATAAGGATTTGTAGATCGCGTGTTTGGCCGAGTATCGCCCGGCGTCTCTCGGCTCGACCGACTCCACTTCGCGGATCACCCGTTTGCATGTTTCCTGCACCGAACCCGGCATCGCGAGCAAAGCCGCTCCGTAGGCCGAGCCCTCCTGTGTTTCGAGCGACACCACGCGCTTATCGAACACATCGGCCAGCATCTGCCGCCAGAAGGCGCTCTTCGCTCCGCCGCCCGAAACGCGCACGGATTCAATCTGCACGCCCAGCGCCGCCACCAGGTCCAGGCAATCCTTCAAGCTGAAACTGACGCCCTCGATCAGCGCGCGAATCAGGTCGGCGCGCGTGTGCTTCGCCGTCACCCCGATCCATCCCCCGCGCGCGAACGCGTCCAGATGCGGAGTCCGCTCCCCCATCAGGTAAGGAAGCCAGAATAGGCCTTCCGCCTCGCTGCCGGCCGCTTCCCAGGTCAGGTCGTCGTAACTGGAGCCGGGCGCGAATTGATTGCGGAACCATTGCAGGCTGAGCCCCGCGCCCTGCGTGACGCCCATGGTGTGCCATGCGCCCGGCACCGCGTGGCAGAACGTGTGCACACGCCCTTGCGGATCGTAAGCGGGTTCTTTCAAATGTCCGAACACCACGCCGGAGGTGCCGATGGTGCACGACACGATGCCCGGCTCGACGATGCCGTTGCCCACCGCGCTCGCCGCCTGATCGCCCGCGCCGGCCACCACCGGAGTCCCCTTCGCCAGCCCCGTCGCCGCCGCTGCGCGCGCATGGATTTTGCCCGTGACCGCGCTCGATTCGAACACCGCGGGCAGCACCTCGCGCGCCACCCCGACCTTCGACGCTAGATCGAACGCCCAATGGCGGTCGACCACGTCGAAAAGCCCAGTGCCCGACGCGTCCGAAACATCGCTCGCGTACTCGCCCGTAAGCTCGAAGCGAATATAATCCTTCGGCAACAGGACTTTTTTAATGCGCGCGTAATTTTCGGGCTCA
>JBEKOZ010000129.1:0-9480 GCA_049521275.1 Bryobacteraceae bacterium
GGGGTGAAGATCAAGCCTTTCGTTACCTAGACGCCCTGGAGGCGTCCTGTCAGATGCTCGCCGAAAATCCCGCTTTGGGCCGCGCCTGCGACAACTTCCGCCCCGGCTTGCGGCGGATGGAGCACGGCCGCCACGTGCTGTTTTACCGCCAGGTCGCCGGAGGAATTCTCATCTCCAGAATCCTGCATCAGCGCATGCTGCCCGAGAGGCAGAGCCTCGGGGGCGAAAGCTAAACAGGGGGGCTTCGGGGGGATCGGAGAAGGTGCGGCGCAGTCTCAATTGTTTGGAAAATTTTCAGGACTGCGAATGCTATACTTCCTCCGGACGCTTTTTTGCATTTATATGTGGCGGCGATTGTTTATGCTCGCCCTCTGCGGGATGCCGGCGCTCTGGGCAGATGTGTGTGACGGTCTCCCGGCCGGTCCCCCCATCAAGGGGCCAGATTTATTTGGGTCGAACGAGCCGCTCTCTTTCAAGTTGTCCGTAAAGTCCGGCGGAGCAGCCTTCCGCATCACGGTTCGTCCCCTCTGGCAGATCAAGGCGGGTCGCGAGATCATCGATGAAGCTCGCGCTGGCGAGATTGAAGTGGCGCGCTGCCAAGACGGAAAGCAGCTTCAGGTACTACCAATCGCGGCGGACCAACCAATGAATTTCGGCTCCACTTTCCATGCGGACGATATCAACTTCGACAGGTATCTCGATTTTTCCGTCGTGACGGAGTTTACCGGCAGCAACGGGGACATGAGGTCGTACTGGGTCTATGATCCGGGTACTGGGATCTTCATCCAGAACGAGTTTACACACGAGTTGCGCTGTGGTTCGGTCGCGGTAACTTCCAAACACGGCGTCTCGGACACCACGGCCGAAATCGGGAGCGGAGCTTGTCCGATTGCAGCTTTCATCGACTTCGACCCGGAGAAGCGCGAGATCAGCAGGAGATACTTCGACGGCGCTATGGGGGGCTGTCCAAATACGGGTGAAGGAAAAGGAGAACGTTACCGCGTCGTGAACAATCGCCTGATCCTCATTCACACTCAGGAGTTCGCGCTTGAGCCTCAGCCGTGCACCGTGACGGAATGGGACCTGATCGGCGGGACCATGCGTGTTACCAAGGTGCGGCGGTATGATGCTCAGGGACAGCCCATGAAATGACCGCCTCCGGGACTTCGGGGACTTCGGGGACGGTCAGCTATTGTACGAAGTGAGAAATCCCGTGAGCCGCCCGACATCGCGAGAAATACAAGCTTTTGAAGCGTGCCTGTCGGCGCCAAGCGAACCGTTTGAGACCTCGAACCAAAGCTGACTGTCCCCGAAGTTCCCGAAGTTCCCTCCCCTTCCCCCCGTACGCCGATCACGGCCACGGGATGCTGCGCTTAAAATCTGAATGGGAGAGAAGTTCCTGCGTAGGCCTGCAGCCGGGAACACACAAGAGCGCAACCTGGATGCCAGCTCGGCGAACCAACTTCATCGCCGGAATGCAATCGGTGTCGTTCGTCATCAGCGCTATAAGTTCTACGGAGCGGTTAGCCGCTATAGTCGCCATATCAAGGCCGATGCGCATATCTACACCTTTCTGCTGAAATTTCGGCGCAAAATCGGCGTCAACGGGTGGGTTCGACGGCTGGTGATTCCTCTTGATAACGTACCCACGAAATTTCAACACTCCTCTGCGCACCGCAAAGAGGTCCTTTTGCGCAAGGTCATGCAACAAGGGTGTTGCCTGAGCGTGTGCCTGAACCCCGCGGGAGACTGGAAGCCTCGTTGTTCCGTTGAAGAGCGCGCAATCGTAGTAAAGAATTCGAACGATCTCTTCAGTTGCAAGAGCGCAAGCAAGCCCAACTTTGTCGATGTAATCGGCGGTAACGGGCTTGTTAGCTTTCTTAAGGTAGACGCGCAAATGCCCGCCATCGACGAGAACCGTAATCTTTTTGCTCATCGCCGTTTAGTTGTTTTCCCGCTTTCGGTATTGTTCACGATCAACTTTGGCTTTTTGCGCCTCCGGCGGGCGACATCTTCGGCTCGGCGCTCTTCGCGCGTGCTCAACGCCTCCAGAGCGAACGGTGTCGCGGCCTTGATTAAGCCATCGAATTGGTAGAAGTTGGATGTTTGCCCACCGTGTTTCGGGTCGTAACGGGCAACGCGCCGTATAAACCCGGCGTCAACCATCCGCGAAATTCGCCTACGAACGGTACTCGGATCAATGTTCATAAGCTCAGCAAGCGTGGCCTTGGAAGGGTGGGGTAAGTTTTCGGTGAACCACCAGTGCTTTGCAAGCTGAAGAAGAATATTCACGTCGACAGGATCAAGCCCAAGAGCGTGTTGCTTGTCCAAAATAATTGAAGGGATAGCCGTCCATCCAGCATCCATCAACGTAGCGGTCCACTTCTCTTCATTCCGGCGAAGTACACGTTCATTTGAAGCGGCTTGTTTTGCTGCCATATGAATACGACTATAATTGTTTGCTGGTGCTGTTTTCAAGACCCTCCCCAAGTCGTCAGCGCCTCTGGGCCAGAGGCATTATCCTATCTGAGGGGAGTAACTTGTCGCCTCGGGCCGGGATGCGATTTGCCCTACAAAACAGTACACGCCTAAGTAGGACGCGATGAGCAGGACGACTTTATGACCATTACCCAGAGAGCAATAATATACCCGGGGTCCCCGCTGCCTCGGGGGTGAAGTGATACACTCCTTATCGGATGGCGCGCCCTTCAGTGCGCGCTGTCTATTATCCGCTACGCTCGTATGGCGAGCACAGATCCGAAGCCCGCAGGTAACTGCGGGCTTCATCTTTTCGGTTCGGCAACGGATCGAAATTACCCTTTTCGGGACGGCGAGGCGCAGGCTTTGCCGCTCCGATAATCCAGTCATATGTAGACTGCGCACTTCATCCGACGTGGGGCGGCGCCGTGCGCTGCCGCGCCAGCTTCAGCCGCCGCTCTTTCCACGCCTCCGCGACGCCACCACTCCCGTATTCATCCCTAGAGTATTCAAGCCCCCGAAAAACCGAGCATGTTCGATCTTCATGCACCGGTCCATTACCACTTCCAGCCCCGCTGCCCGAGCTTTCTCCGCTGACTCTTCGTCGATCACGCCTAACTGCATCCACACCACCTTGGCCCCCACCGCAATGGCTTCATCCACGATCTCCGGCACTGCGGCGGGTTCGCGAAAGATATCGACTACCTCCACTCCTCCGGGGATCGCCGTCACCGACGGGTAGCACACTTGTCCCAGAATTTCCTTTTCGCGCGGGTTCACCGGAATCACTTCATACCCTTCGGCCAGCAGATACATCGCCGCGAAATGGCTGGGGCGGTATGGATTCGACGACAATCCGACCATCGCAATCCGCCGGTAGGTTTCGAGAATCCGCAGCCGGTCCGCAGCCGTGGTCGCAAAACGGCTGGTGTTCACGGGCGAACCCGCGCCTACGCCATCGCCGAACGAAACGGCGCAACTGTCGCTCAAGCGCTTGCTCCCAACGCCTGGTCCAGATCCCACAAAATATCGTCGATCTCCTCGATCCCTACCGACAGCCGCACCAGGTCGTCGCTGATCCCGGCGGCTGCCTTCTGCTCCGCCGTCAACTGCTGATGCGTGGTCGAGGCGGGATGAATTACCAGGCTCTTGGCATCGCCCACGTTCGCCAGGTGCGAAAACAGCTTCAAGGCTTCAATGAATTTCTGCCCGGCAGCGAGCCCTCCCTTGATCCCAAACGTCAGCACGCCGCCTGACCCTAGCGGCAAATATTTTTGCGCCAGCGAATGGTACGCGCTCGATTTCAGGGCCGGATACAGCACCCACTCCACCCGGCCGTGCGCTTCCAGAAACTCGGCCACGCGCAAAGCGTTCGCGGAATGAACTTCCATCCGCAGCTTCAGCGTCTCCAAGCCTTGCAGGAACAAGAACGAGTTGAACGGACTCAAGGCGGGTCCGAAATCGCGCAAGCCTTCCACACGGGCCTTCACGATGTACGCCAGGTCTCCGAACGTCTCATAAAACTTCATGCCGTGATAGCCCGGGCTCGGCTCCAATAACTGGGGGAAACGCCCCTCATTCCACGGAAATTTGCCGCTGTCGACAATCACGCCGCCAATTGACGTTCCGTGTCCGCCGATGAACTTGGTGGCCGAATGCACCACGATGTCCGCGCCATGCTCGATCGGCCGGCACAGGTAGGGCGATGCGAAGGTGTTGTCGATCACCAGCGGCAGATTGTTTTCGTGAGCAATCTTTGCCACTGCTTCAATGTCCAGGACGTTGATGCGCGGATTGCCGATGGTCTCTCCGTAAATCGCGCGCGTCTTGGGAGTGATCGCGCGGCGGAAGTTTTCCGGGTCCTCGGGATCGACGAAGGTGGTCTGAATTCCCAGCCGGCGGAAGCTGACGTCGAACTGCGTATAGGTGCCGCCGTAAAGCGTTTTCGCCGAGACGATCTCATCGCCCGCTTCGAGCAGGCTGGTCAAGGCGATAAACTGCGCCGCCTGTCCGCTGCCCAGCGCGAGGGCGCCCACGCCGCGTTCGAGCGCGGCCATACGCTCCTCGAAAACGGCGGTCGTCGGATTCATGATGCGCGTATAGATGTTGCCGAAGCGCTGCAAATTGAAGAGCGCGGCCGCGTGCGCGGTGTCGTCGAAAACGAAGGAAGTGGTCTGATAAATCGGCACCGCGCGAGCGCCCGTCGCCGCGTCGGGCTGCTGCCCCGCATGGAGCGCGCGCGTGGCGAATCCAAAAACACGATCTGGTGTGGAAGACATGATTTCAAGATAGTATGTATCATGCTGCAAGATGTTGACTTGAAACCGACCTACGACGCCATCGTCATAGGCTCGGGCGCCGCCGGAGGCATGGCCGCTCACGTTCTTACTTCGCATGGGATGAAAGTGCTGCTGCTCGAAGCCGGGCGCAAGCTGCCGATCGAGAAAGAACTCAAGTCCATGGAGTGGCCGTACAACCATCCGCGCCGCGGGGAGATGCCTCCCAACGACCACGCGCTGACGCTCAACGAGTACACCATCCGCAAGCCGCCGTATGCCAAGGGATCGAAATACCAGCACGTGTTTTCCTACGTGCAGGGCTGGAGTGGAACCGATTATTCGAAAAATATCGTGGTCGACGAAAAGGACCATCCCTACACCGGGACCAATTACGCATGGGTGCGGGCGCGAACTTTCGGCGGTAAGACTACCATTTGGGGCCGTCTCGCGCTGCGGCTTTCGGATACCGATTTCAAGGCCGCCTCGCGCGACGGGTACGGCGAGGATTGGCCGATCTCTTACGCGGACATCGAACCGTATTACGATCGCGTGGATAACTACCTTGGTATCTCGGGCTTAAAGGAGAATCTTCCACATCTGCCTGATAGCCTGTTTCAGCGCCCCAATAAGCTGATGCCGGCGGAAATGATGCTGCGCCAATCGCTTGAAAAGAGAGGGCGTCTGGTCACGCCTTATCGCGCCGGCGTCACCACCGACGGGTTGAAGCACAACAAATATCGCACAAAATGTTTCGGCCGCGGAGCCTGCAACCGGCGGGTTGGCGGATGCGATATCCACGCTGCGTTCGATTCGCCAACGGGCTTGATTTATCCGGCGTTTGACACCGGCAATCTGACCATTCGCACCAATGCAACGGTCTATAAAATCAACATCGTGGATGGTAAAGCCAGCGGTGTTTCTTTCATTGATAGCGAAACCAAGCTGGACTACCAGGCGAAGGCGAAAGTAGTGGTTTTAGGCGCTTCGACGCTCGAATCGGCGCGGCTGATGTTGTTATCGGGAATCGGCAACGCGCATATCGGGCATAATTTCTGCGAACATGTCATGGGTCCGGGCGTGACTGGCCTGGTGAAAGAGCTGGTCGGGAAGCCGCGAACTCTGGACGACGGTCGGCCGGGCGGCTTTTATTTGCCTCGGTTTAGGAATTTAACCGACAAGCGCTCCGACTTCATTCGCGGCTACGGATTCGAGGGTGAGAGCGGGACGACGATCTTTCCGGAACACGCTTATTCGACTCCTGGATTTGGAAAATCGTTCAAGAAGGAAGTTCGGGACCATGCCGGGGCTTTTATCAGCATGGGCGGGTTTGGAGAGGTGCTGGCGAGGTACGAAAACTACGTCGACATTGATCCGCAAGTGAAAGACGCGTGGGGAGTTCCGGTGCTGCGCTTTCACATCAATTTCGGCGATAACGAAAAGAAGATGGTCGCCGACATGAGCGCCAGTGCCAAGGAAATGTTCGAAGAAGCGGGCATCGAGATCATCGGTTCGGACAAAGAAATGTTGACGCCGGGGTGGTCCATTCATGAGCTGGGGACGGCGCGCATGGGGACCGATCCTAAGAAGTCTGTTGTCAATCAATTCCAGCAATCGCACGACGTGAAAAACCTGTTTGTCGTGGATGGCAGCTCGCACGTCAGCGCATCCTGCCAGAATCCGACCTGGACCATCATGGCGTTGTGCTGGCGGTCGTCCGATTACCTCGCAGACAAACTACGTAAAGGAGAGATTTAAAAGTGCTTGACCGCCGGGATCTGATCAAATTGAGCCTGGGCGCCGCTCTCGCCAAGGGCGCGGACGGGCACAGGTTTTTTACCAGCGAAGAATACGCGATGGTGGACGAACTGACTGAAATCATTATCCCTGCCGACGAGAAGTCGGGTGGGGCGAAAGCGGCCAAGGTGGCGGAGTACATCGACCAGCGGCTGGCGGAGGCGTTTGAGGCGTCCGAACGCGACGAATGGCGAAAACAACTGGCCTTAATCGACCTTAGATCGTCAAAAATGCACTCCAAAGCGTTCTTACAGGGCGATAATTCACAGCGAATCGCCGTGGTCGCGAGTATGGAAAAGGAGCCGTTTTTCGCCACTTTGAAAGGCGCGACCATCCGCGGCTACTATACTTCGAAAATCGGCATCCATGACGAGATGGATTACAAGGGCAACACCTATCAGCAAGGCGAGTACTCGGGTGAGCTGCCGCCGCACGCGGCGTTTCCGGCGAATCCGAGGGACCGGTTGGCGGTGGCGTCTTATCCTTTTTTAAAGAAGATCGCGCTGCTCGATTTTCCGAAGATGGTCGCGGAGCGATTTGGCATTCATGGAATCGAGCCGCTGGACGAGCATTTTCTTTCAACCGACGCGGGGTATCTGGATCAGTTTCGAGAGGCGCTCCAGAAGAGCGGGTCGCGCGTGGTGAATATTCCGGTGGGACGGCTGGGAAGTTTTTATGACGCCGATGCGGAAAAGCGCAGACAGGCGATCGCGACGGCGAAGCGCTGGATCGATGTCGCGGTGGTGATTGGTTCGCCGAGTGTGCGGGTGCATGTGGCTTCGGCGAAGAACGCTCCCAACGTTGCGGTCGCGGCGGAGAGCTTGCGCGAGGTCGCGGATTATGGAGAGCGGAACAATATCGTCGTGCACCTGGAGAATGACGATCCCCGGAGTGAAGAGGCGTTTTTCCTGGTGGACGTGATCAAGGCAGCCAACACGATGTGGCTGCGGGCGCTGCCGGACTTCTGCAATTCGATGCTGCTCGAACGGGGGGACGACTACAATTACAAGGCAGTCTCGGCCATGTTCGATCACGCTTACGGGATTTGCCATGTAAAGGACTCGGAACAGGAAGGCAAGAAAATGTTCCATGTGGATCTGGGGCGGACCTTTGCCATCGCGAAGGCGGCGGGGTATCGGGGGTACTTTTCGATGGAGTATGACGCCGAGGGCGATCCGTTTGAGCCGACGGCGGGGTTGATCGAGAAGAGTTTGGGAGTGTTGGGATAAAGCTTCGGGCGTCGCCAGGAGTGGCGACGCGGCACGAAGGAGTGCGTGCGCCACAAGGGGGAAATTTGAATCGGTTGCTGACGGTATTGGCATTGACTGGAATTGTGTCCGCGCAGGAGTTGAATCCGGACAAGCGGCTGGGACATGCGACGGCCGCGCTGGAGGCGTTTCTCGATTCGGAGAGCCCCATTCCTAAATCGCTGCCGCAGAGGTCGCAGTGCATCGTGATTGTGCCGGGTCTGTTGAAGGGCGCGTTCTTGTTCGGTGGGAAATATGGAAGGGGGTTTGCGTCGTGCCGTAAGCCGACGGGAGGGTGGACTTCTCCGGCGGCGATCGCGGTCGAAGGCGGGAGTTTCGGCCCGCAATTGGGCGGATCGGCGACCGATCTGATCATGCTGGTGATGAGTCCGATAGGAATGAAACGCCTGCTGGGCGACAAGTTCACGCTGGGCGGCGAAGTCGCAGTGGTGGAGGGTCCGACGGGACAAAGCGCGAGCGTGAATACCGACATATTCCTGAGCGCGGCCATGATTTCATACTCGCGAGCCAAGGGACTGTTCGCGGGAATTTCGCTGGAGGGGGCTACGCTGCGGCCGGATTCGGGGGAGAACAAGAGGCTCTACGGGCGCGACGTCCTGAATATCGATATTCTGTCCGGGCATGTGCCGCCGCCGAGGGGAGCGAGAGGGTTTGTGTCGCTGCTGAACAAGAAGGCTAGGAAGGGGAAATAGCGCTGTCAGCGCCGGCGGAAGATGTTGACGGCTACGGCTGCGGCGATGCCGGCGGCTATGGCCACGCGCTTTAGCTTGGGAACGGGAAGGTGAGCATGTTCGGGGCGCACGCCGATGCCGACGAAATACCCGGTGACGTGCTGGATTCCCGGGATGCGTGTCGCCACCTTGAGCTGCCAGGGCGCCCTGATCGGGCCGGGGTGCTGAAAAATGTACTCGAACGCTTTGTGCGCCCTGGTCTGGACGTATTGCGTCACACGGGTGGGAAATTCGCGCCGCTGCTGCACCCCGGCCAGCAGCGCTTCAGTGACCCGTTTCTCACGCAGCGGACCAGCCAGCAGATGCGCGGCCGCGACCGCATCCTGAATGGCGAGGTTGATGCCGATTCCGCCCGCGGGGGACATGGCATGGGCGGCATCGCCAATACAGAGCAGTCCGGGGCGATGCCACTGGCGCAGGCGGTTGATCTGCACCGACAGCAGCTTGATCTGGTCCCAGTTCTGAAGTTCGTCGACGCGATCCATGAGGTAGGGTGCGATTTGAACGATGCTCTTACGGAACGAATCGAGACCGCTGCTCCGCATTTCGTCAAAAGAGCCCTTGCGAATAATGAAGCCGGCTTGGAAATAGCTGCCGCGGTTGATGAGAATCAGAGCCTTGCCATAGTTGATGTTGCCGAACACCTGGTCGGGGTCGGCGGTTTTGCGGCTGATGTGGAACCAGAGGACGTCGATGGGGACTCCGGACTCGATCACTTCCATGCGCGCGGAGTCGCGGGTGACGGCGTGGCGGCCGTCGCAGCCGACGACCAGGTCCGCATGAATCCGCGCGGTTCCGGCCGGGGTGCGCACTTCGACTCCAAAAACTTTTCCGTCGCTGCGCAGAAGACCGGTGGCTTCATATTGCATCCGCAGATCGAAAGAAGGGTAGCGGCCGGCTTCGGTGGATAGAAAATTCAAAAAATCCCAC
>JBEKOZ010000130.1:0-9457 GCA_049521275.1 Bryobacteraceae bacterium
TGAATCCCGACGATACCGAAGCGTGTTAAGCCTGGCTGGTTAAGGCTCGATGCGCTCTTCGAAGTCCCAGCCGTAGATTTCGAGCCGCAGCGGCTGGCGTGGAAATTGCGGGGCGCTGACCCTGCAATATGCGATCAGTTCGCCGGAGCTTGCGCAGGACCGCCAGGCAGGGCTATTGCCCACCGCTTCCCAGAGCAGGGCGTGATGAGGCGGGAGCGATTGATTGGGAGGGGAGTCGAGGATGATTGTGTCCAGGGCCAGTTCGTCCAGCCGTCGTAAAACAGCTTGGCGGGTCACCGTCAGGAGCAGGTAACTCTTGCCATTCCAACCCGTCTGGGACAGCACTTTAGAGGCCCTCACGATAAAACTGCCGGGCCGCTTTTCAGCGAGGCTGGTCACCGCGATCCATGCACCTTCGCCTATGGCGGTCGATGAGATTAGCATGCGGGCGGGCCGGTGAAGTCGCCGCACCAGATCGGCGTAGCCGGCCTTCGACTGGCGGTACCAACTGTAGGGGAAGAGCAGAAGCGCCAGAGCCAGCAGAGTGCCCACGGCCAGCGGCCTGCGGACGCGGCTGATTCCCAGTCCGGCGAGCACCAGAATCGCGGGAAGAACGATAATCCAGTGGCGATCCTCCCGCATCGCGCGCACGATGAAGGAAACGCCCAGGGTGCAAACCAGTACGCTTCCCGCCGCGAGCGCCAGAGGCTTCCGCTGAAGTCCGAAAACCGCCAGGCCAACCAAACCCCAGCCCACCAGATGCCCAACAGACGCCCCAGACCACGGCACTCTCGTCGATATGCCTCCCCAATTCTTGATGCCCCCATTCCACAGGTACCATCCGGCGGGTGCGAGGAGAGTCGCTCCCGCGATCGCAAGATAGCGAAGCGGAATGCGGATACGCTGGCGGCTGGCGAGCAGGGCCACGACCGGGACGGGTAGCAAACACACGACCGTCCCCTTGGTGAGCTCCGCGGCAACGAGCCAAAGAACGACAAAGAACACGGCGGTCCCATCTTGCTTTTCGACAAGGCGAACAACCGCGAGCATGAGGAGGACGCTCCAAAGCAAACAACACAAATCAGCCATGGTTTGACCCAGGCTCTGTTGAAATACCGGCGCGGCGATCATGCCCGCGACAATTGCCGCGGTGATCGGGAGCGAGAGGGAAGCTCGCGCGAGCCGGTAGAGCGCCGTCAGCGCCGCCACACCGACGGCCCACTGAAGCAGCATCGCGCTGGTCCGTGAAGGGCCCAGAAAGAGCCACCACAGGGCTTCCAGTGCATAATATCCAGGAGGCCAATGGCCGATCGCAACCTTAGGATAGTGCAGGTAATACTGCCCGGCCCATGCGACCGGACTCTCCCGAGGCAAGGTCACAAGATAGTCGTACACCATCAGCCCTGAGACAAAGTGCACCGGTTCGTCCGGATACCCGTTAAACTCCGCGCGGTAGGCGCCACCGGCAATCTGGACCGCCAGCACCACCAGGCCGATCACCGCGACAGAGGGCCATAGGAAACGGTCCCGCCGGTGCTCCGCCAAGGCGAGTCCCCCGAGCAACCCAGCGGCGCAGGTGGCAAAGTAGGTGAACAGCAGAGGAAAGCAGAAAAGGGCCTCACGCCAGCCTCCCGCGCGCGCCAGAAAGCGAAACAGCGGCCAGTTCAGCAGTGCGATCGCGGCGAGACAGGCCGGAGGCAGCAGCCACCATACACCTCCATGAAGCAGCGCAAGGACGCAGAGGAGCAGAGTGCAGGCGGCCAGCGCACCGCTGATCCGATCGCTGACGGTGAAGTTGAGGTCATACGGCAATGGGAATCTTCGCAGCAAAGCCGCCCAGGGAATGGCGCGTGCAAGGAGATCCGTCCGGATCATGGAACGCAACGACCACGCCTTGTGGTGGGTAACCTGTATTTCGCGATCCAGTTCAATCGATCCCCCGGCTTCGGAGAGACGCATACCAAACTCGACATCCTCTATGGATGGCCGCGGGAAATTCTCGTCGAAGCCGCCCAGAGCGTGGAACCGGCTTTTCCGCACAGCGCTGCAGCCAGCCCAGAACGTGCTCGTGCGGCGGTTCGAGCGCTGATGCACAAAGCTGTGGAGGAGGTTGCGGAAGCGACTGACTCGCCCTGGCGCGGTTGGTCCCTGATCGTAGGAACCCACGGCGGCATCCAGCTTGCTATCGCTCTGGAATTTTCGCGCGAGGCGATCCAGGGTGTCCGCATGGGGCGAGGTATCCGCATCGAGGAATACCAGAATTTCAGCCTTGGCTTTGGTTGCTGCGGCGTTTCTGGCCGCGGCCGGCCCCTTTCTCCGGTCCAGCCGGACCAACTCCGCGCCTGCCTCCCTAACGACTGCCCGAACTGCATCGCCCATGGGGGAACCGTCATCCGCGACAATGACTTCGAAATTCTGGAATGAAGAAGCGTTTACATGACGCAGCGCGATACCGAGCAAATCCACGGCCTGGTGTTCGGAGGCATAGATGGGAATAATGACCGAAAGCCGAGGGTCGGCGGGTGACGATCGCGTTCGATCTGGCACGGAGAGCAGCATCGCATGCATTAGTATACGCGCGATACATCAGGGACCCTGGAGCAGCGTCGATGCTCGAACCGGCAACTCGGATAGAATAATCCAGGGAAGGTCATATCCGTGAAGAATGTCGCGCGCAGGATGAGCAGGGATTGGAACCGTCGGGCTCGATCCGATCCGCGATACTACGTTGCCCTTGGGCAGGCGGGCGAATCCTGGCAGGATTTTGTCGGCAGCTCCGAGGATCTTGTCGGCGCCTTCGAGAAGGAACTGGCGAGGATACTCAGCTCCGCCGCGCGTGCAGAGTGGCGCGCTTTAGAGATCGGCTGCGGGCCAGGCCGCTTGATGCTCCCCTTGAGCCGGCGCTTCGGCGAAATTCACGGGATTGATGTGTCCGCGGAGATGGTGCGCCATGCGCAAAAGAATCTCGCAAGCGTTCCTCACGCTCACGTTCACACCGCGGATGGCACCAACCTGGCGCAATTCGACGGCGAGTTCTTTGACTTCGTTTATTCTTACGCGGTATTTCAACACATTCCGAGCCGTGAGGTAGTCTTGAGCTACCTCGAGGAAACCCGCCGCGTGCTCAAGACGGGTGGCGTCGCCCGCATGCAGTTTAATGGGCTCGCCGAGGGCATCGGGAAACACGACACCTGGAGCGGAGTGCGATTCCGTGCCCACGAGATCGCAGAGTTCGCCAGGGCGCATGACCTGCAGCTACTCGCACTCGAGGGAGCCAATACGCAATACATGTGGGCCACCTTTTTGAAGCGGTCCGCTGGATGGTACAACTCGGTTCAGAAGACGGCCGGCGAAGCGGCTCAAGTTTCGATCCTGCGCATTGGGAATGCGGAGGACTCGGCGCGCGTTGCTCCGGCTCAGGGACCCTACGCGGCATTTGCGCTCTGGGCCGAAGGACTACCATCGAGCGCCGATTTGAACACGTTGCGGATCTATGTTGGCGACCGGGAGGCAACGCTAACCTACATCGGCCCGCCCCAAGACCAGGGTGTCCAGCAAGTGTCCGCGATACTCCCTCAGGGTCTTGCTGCGTGCCTCCAGCCGGTTCGATTGGTGTGGGCCGAAAAACAGTTAGCGTGCGAGAGCTTCCTTCGCGTCGTTCCCCCAGGACCGGAGGTGCCCCGCATCGTTGCCGTAACCGACGGCGTCTTCGTCGCAGCCGGCCGAACGATTTCGACCGGCACCATTCGAGTGTCCTTGGACGCTACTCGCCGGCCGGAAGATCTGCGGGTGACCGTGAACGGAAAACCCGCCCGGCGCCTGTCCCTGCTCTGCACATTGCCCCATATCCCACGATTCGAGATTGATTTCCAGCTGCCGCGCGGAGGCTCTGCCGGCAGGAAGCAGTTGGAATTTCAGCTCGGGTCCCGCTACCTGGGCACCTCTGAGATCGTCGTAGCGCCACAACGGTTTTGGTGGCTGAAGCGACTGCACCCCGGGGAGTTCTATCAGGCCCTCCGGCGCTTCCTCTGGGAGCGGAACGAGAAGCTTCGATCGCGGGTGGATGCGAGCAGCTACACCTGCTCATAAAGCCATGCCGGGTAGCGGGTTTCGACAGCGTTCGTCTTCTGGCCGACCAGGTAGACACAATCCTCTCTGAGCCGCGTGAGCGGCTTAAACCAGCCAATCGCCTTGGTGATCCACTTGTACACACCGGGTCTCTCACCGTAGGGCGCCGTGTCTATGTACTGAACTGAGAAGCCGGAATCGGCGAACAAGCGGAGAAGCTCGTTCGGCGTATATTCTCTGGCGTGCCTGGTTTCCGGCAACAAAGCGGGCATCACGTACTTGCTGAACAGGTTCGGGTGAATGCCGATAAGGATGCTCCGGAGCGCTCGCAAAGAGACGGCATTGGGCGTGGTGATCACGAGTGTGCCGTGTTGCTTGAGGACACGGTGGATCTCGCTCATCAGGTGCATGGGATCCTTCTCCAGGTGTTCGAGCAGTTCACAACAGAGGATCGTGTCAAAGAATTCATCGGGGTACGGAAATCGATCCACTTCGCAGTTAAATAGATCGATCTGGCAAGTGAATTGTTCCCCGTCTCTGGCGTCGACCACGGAACGTTGCCAACTTCCGGCACGCCCCATGTAGGCGCCCCTTACTTCGCCGTAGCCGAGCAGACCACGCAGGGCCGGCGTGATCTGCATATAGGCGCCAAGTTCCAGGATGCGGCTTTCCGCGTTGCCGCGCGGAATCAACTGTAGAGTGCGGATCAGCCGGACCGAGTGGGTGGCAAAATACGCCCCTGCGGGCGAGGCGGCGTCGATCCAGCGGGATACGTAGCTCCGGATGGCCCCCTCCGACAGGGCAGGAGACCGGCTGCCCGAATCACCTGTGTTCCCGCTTACCCGCGTGGTGGAAGCATTACGCGGACTTTTCTTCTGCTTCTCAAGAAAGGCCACGTATTGCCGGGCGACGCTGCTCCAGGTACATTGCCCCTCGACCCATTGCTTCGCCCGGGCTCCGATCTCAACCGCCTCCCCCGGGTTCAACAAAAGCCACTTCAGACATTCGGTGGTCACCTGCATTTCATGGCGGTCTCGCGGAATCTTGATACAGATGTCGTCCGCCAGCTCAACTGCGCCGCCGATCTCCGATACGATGACCGGCCGCGCGAGGCTGAACGCGCGCATCATCGTTCCGGAGGTCTCCCCAAAAGTGGTTTGCCTGAGATTCAAGACCACCGTGCAGGCGCGGAGGTACCCGTCGAAATCACTGAGCGTCTGATGTCCAAGAAAGAGAACTCGATTCTGGAGTCCCAGATGCGCGATTCCTTCTTCCAGAGGCACCTGTGGGTGCGGTTGTCCCAGAATGAGCAGCCGGGCGCCCGGCACGGCGTCCACCAATTCCTTGAACATCAGCAGACAGTCCCAAATCTGCTTGTCCGGACGCTGATAGCCAAAAACACCGATTAACGGTGTTCCAGCGTCAAGGCCGAGTGTTCGCCGGTATGGTTCCGGGTCGATGTCACACAGGGCGACCCCGTGGGGAACTACCTCAATCGGACCATTGAACCCTTTCAGTCGAACGAGCCGCTCCGCATAGCGGCTATGGACGATACACGCCCTGCTGTTGTTCAAAAGGCGTCGCAGCATGAGGAACTCATGCGGCTGCGGCAACTCGAGCGGGAGATGCTTCCTGGTGAAATGACCAACGTCCTCCCCGAACATTTCATACGTCACTTCACGAAGATATGCATTGCGCTTTCCGCGGCTGAGCGTTAAGGACCGGACCAGATAGTGAACGCTCGCCTCGTGAAGCACGACTACCCCTGGGTGACGGAGCGCCAACTCATAGATACCGGCATGAAACGGATTGTTGCCGATCTGATATACCACATGGTCGAATCTCTCCGGCTCGAAGGCAAAGGGCGGCTCCTCGTAGACCGTGAGCGAAACGAGTTTCGCCATCTCCGCAGCCAGGGAGGCGCCATAATCCGCCGTTCCAGTCCTGGCTGGGGGCAGTGGGGTGAACAGCGCTACGCGTGGTTTCTTCAAGGCAGTACAGAATCCGTTGCCGGCTTGGGTCGGAACGCTTTCCTAACGCTCATTCCATCCGCTGGCCCATTACCGCGTAGTCCTGAGGTCCATAGAATAACAAATCGAGCCGGCTAACCAGATCCAATTCGCGCAAGGGCAGGTGTTCGGACTCCGGCCGCGGATTCACTTCAAACCGATGCACAACGCTGAGGCCGCAATATTCAAACAGGAATTCCATCAGGGGTATGGGGATCGGACGATGGTGCGTCGGATCCATCCAGAACTGTTCGACGGCCATCAGCAGATTCCCGGGGTGCGGGGTCTCAACCAGGAGGACGCCTCCCGGTTTCAGCGTTCTGGCAATCTGATAGACCAGGTTCAAGCAGTATTCGAATGGACAATGCTCCAGCACGTGAAACGCGCTGACCACGGCGAACGACTGATCGCCGGCGGATCGCAGGAATTCCAGGGCATCGCCGCTGGCGACATCAAAACCGCCCTCCCGGCATTGCTGGATCGCGGCTGGGTTGGAATCTACACCGATGGCTTCGTGCCCGCCGTCCCGGGCCAGCCGCAGCCATTTCCCTCGGCCGCATCCGATATCCAACCAGGTTCCTGCCGGCGCCCGTGGATCTAGGTTCGCAATCACCGACCCGTACATTTCCAGCCGGTCGAAGTCCGCTTTGACACTCGATTGAAACCGTCCCTGAAGCTCGTAGAAGAAGTGACTCGCATCGATAGGAGATCGGAGATAGGGGCCGCGCGGGGGGGCCTCATGCGTCGCCGGCATCTCGCTTAACGGCGCGCCGGTAGGCTTCGAGGAACTTTCCGGTGCGCGTGCAGCGCTCAGCAAACGAGTCTCCCGTTCGAGTCTCTCTAATCGATCCGCCATGGCAAGAAAGCTGCGGAACTTTCGCTCCTCGAGAGAACAGACTCGACCCAGGACGGACGTAGTCGCTTCGTTAAACCGCAGGATCTGCGGCGTGTACCAGAACAGCAGGCGCTGGGCGATCCAGATGATCCATCCGCCAATCAATCCCAGCGGCGTCTTGGGCAGGTGAGGGACATTCCCAACCAGGTTTCGCGCCGAATAGACCGTGTTATACGCGCTGTTCAGTTGGTTGAGGTCGTTGGACCAGTCCTCGAGCACCGCAGGGGTGTCGTACGACGCGGTCTGCTCCCGTACAGTCTTGTGGATCGCCGACACAATGTCACGGACTTTGGCATTTGGCATGGTTGAGGGCCGTTGTCTTCAATCTCCGCAGCCAGCGGCACTTGCACGCTTCATTGGGCGGCTGATCACATCAGCGACGAACTGGTGCAGCACGTTCTGGTGGGAATCAATCGAAAACCGGTCGGCAACCTTCTGTGAAACCTGTCGCGTCACCAGATCTGTCGCGGCAGCCGAGCCTAGAAATTCCACCCACTCTTCGGGCTTGTCAAGAAGCACGAGAGCCGGGTCATTGCTGAGAGGCAGTCCCCGCGCCGCGACACTCGTGGCCAGTACCGGAATCCTGTTATAAATGGCCTCCGCCAGCTTTACACTGACCCCGAAATTGGAAAGCACTGGGCAAATCAGAAAATCACACGCGTCCCAGACTCGTTCTATGTCCTCCACCACACCATGACCAACGATGCGCGGGTCGCCATTCGAGACGCTGTCACTACCCTGCCCGAACAGATTCAGCCGAATCGGCGACCTCAGGTGCGGAAGAACCTCGGTCGCAAACCAGCGGAGGCCACATTGGTTCGGCCACCATCGGAAATTGCCGAGATAGCCGATCTGAAGGATCGTACCCGCCTCCCGAAACCGTCGGCGAGATGGTTCGTAATCGAACAAAGGCGGACTTGTTATGGACCGCAGGCCCTCGCAGGAGCGAGCTGCGTACGCGGCTTCTTCATTTGACAAGAAGATCACGTTCGCGGTCTCGCGCATGCCGTTCCACTCGAAATCCTTTAGTCGTCTACAGTCTTTCTCAAGGAGCGTTCGCAAGGGCCGATACGGCCAAGTGAGCCCCTGGATTTGCGAATGGAACAGGACATGTTCGATATTATGCGCGACCAGAATTCGCGGAATAAACACCGGTAAGTACTTGGAGACCCAGAGCAGGTCCGAACCGTTCAGGACTACGAGATCGTAACGCTCACTTCGAATCCGCGTTTCCACCGTCTTCTGGAATCGGCGGGAGTGAAGGAAAAATGGCTTTGCGGGAAGCTCTGAGGCCAAAGAACTGATTAAGCTGCACGCCTGAGCAAAGCGGTGCCCTTTCCGCGGATTCGCCCTCACCGGGATGCATTCTACTTGCGCCCGGAGGGGAGGCATCTCCAGCAGCTTGATCAAACCGCGCGTCACGGTTGCCGCTCCGTTACGCTCGCTTTGGGGGTTTACAATCGATAACATCAGAATTCGTGCGAATTCTGGGATTGGACAAGGCTCAAAGGGTGCGCTGAGCCGGTTGGGTAACGCGCGTGCGGCATCCATTATCTACTTAGCTCTTCCTGGGCCATCCGAGACCATGCGTATCCGTTGGGCGAGCCAGGCACGGAACATCCGCCAACGCGAAGTCCGGATTGCCAGACTTGCCCCTCTGCTGAACATCTCCTGCGCAGACGCTCCCGTGAGGCCACGCGCCACTTCGCTCGGGAGTTTTTGATCTTGCCCATCCGGCTCAAGACAGTATACACCGAGCCACCATAATATGTGATCTCGCCGACCGGCATTTGTCCACTGGTCACCAGCCGGTAAACGACCCCTCGCCGGCGCAGCCCTTGCTGTATCGATCTCTCGAGGCAGCGCCCGCATATCGTCAATTTGAAGTGAGAATCTCGACGGTGTTTCTTCGGCGGCGTAAGCGAGCCAATTCCGCACTCGCGCCGGGGACGAGCATTTGTTTCTGAGAACAATGCTCCGCCCCACCCACCATAACGTGTATAAGACTTCCTATTTTGCTCTTGGTGGTTTGCGCGGCCTACGCGAACCATTTTCGGAACTCGTTTCAGTTCGACGACGCACATGCGATCGTAGACAACCCCAGCATCCGCAGCCTCGCGAATGTTCCCAGGTTTTTTACCGACGCCTCCACATTCAGCGTTTTACCCGCCAACCAAGCCTGGCGCCCCTTGGTTTCAACTACTCTTGCGCTGGATTACTGGTTCGCTGGCGGACTCCGGCCCTTTGCGTTTCACCTCTCGACTTTCCTCTGGTATCTGGTCCAGTTGTCGCTGATGTTTTTTCTGTTTGAGCGGCTGTTCGACCTTGCGCTTCAGGATCCAGGGAACCGCATGCTGGCTCTATTGGCCGCCGCCTGGTACGGGCTGAATCCCGCCTGCGCGGAAACCGTGAACTACATCGTTCAACGCGGCGATTTGTACTCTACGCTGGGGACCGTCGCGGGATTGTGTCTGTTCGTCGCACA